>NZ_JBSVXS010000104.1:0-18971 GCF_054070155.1 Pseudomonas sp. SDT291_1_S447 | reverse complement strand
ATTGTAGTAATTCACCGACCTGAACCTGCTCTGCCGAATCCATAATCGACTCGATGTTTCAGGTCGGCGTATGGTGCAAGACACCTCGGTCGGTCCCCTCTCCCTCTGGGAGAGGGCTAGGGTGAGGGTGTGCTTTTAGCTCTTCATGCCCAACCGCTTGGCCATCCGCCCAAGATTCGCCCGATCCAGCCCCAACTCCCGCGCCGCACTCGCCCAGTTATCCTGATTGCGCTCCAGCGCCGCACTGATCAAACGCCGCTGATACTGCTCGGTCGCACTGCGCAAATCCCCGCTGATCAACGGCATCTCAGCCACCACACCTGCAACCGCCTCAACCGAGTTATCCACAACCTCACGCGGTAAATCCAGATCCGCCGCGCTCAAACTGAGAATCTTCGGCCGCACCTTGCAGTTGCCCAGCGCTTTCAACGCACTGCGCCCGATCAAGTGCTCAAGCTCGCGCACGTTGCCCGGCCAAGTGTAGGCGAGCAGCGCTTCCTGGGCGTCGCTGTTCAGGCGAAGGCTGTTGAGGCCCATGCGCGAGCGGTTCTGTTCGAGGAAAAAACCGCTGAGCAACAACACATCGCGGCCGCGATCGCGCAGCGCCGGCACACGCAGCGGGTACACACTGAGGCGATGGTAGAAGTCGGCACGATAGCGACCACTGCGCACTTCTTCGGCCAGGTCGCGGTTGGTCGCGGCAATCAGGCGCACATCGACCTGATGCTCCTTGTCCGAGCCCAAACGTTGCAATTGACCGCTCTGCAAGACGCGCAGCAATTTCGCCTGCACGGTCAGCGACAACTCACCGACCTCATCGAGAAACAGTGTGCCGCCATTGGCCAGTTCGAACTTGCCACGCCGGTCGCTGGTGGCGCCGGTGAAGGCGCCGCGCACGTGGCCGAACAGTTCGCTCTCTACCAGTGTGTCGGGCAGCGCGGCGCAGTTGAGACTGATGATCGGTTTGTCGGCGCGCGCTGATGCGGCGTGAATCGCCTGGGCGACCAGCTCTTTGCCGACCCCGGTTTCGCCGGTGATCAACACGGTCAGATCACTGCCGCCGACCAGATTGATTTCTTCTACTAACTTCTTCAGCGCCTTGCTCTGGCCGATCATTTCGCGATTCTGCTGGCCGCTGGCCTGACGATAAACCTCGGCGCGCTGGTGTTCGTCTTCTGCGCGATTGGCCAAGCGTTGAATGCGTTCGGCAGCGTTGACCGTGGCCGAGGCGAGGCTGGCGAAAGCTTGCAGGGCGTCGAGTTCGATCGGTTCGAAACGCTCGGGGTCGAGGGCGTCGAGGGTGATCAGGCCCCAGAGTTTTTCATCGACGAATAAAGGACAGCCGAGGCAATCGTGAACCTCCAGATGCTCATCGAGGCCGTTGACCAGACCGTCATAAGGATCGGGCAAGTCGCTGTCGGCGGCGAATCGCGTGGGTCCGGCACCGCTCAGGAGAATTTCGAAGCGCGGATGCTCGCTGACCTTGAAGCGCCGGCCGAGGGTGTCGGTGCTTAAACCGTCCACCGCCAGCGGCACCAGCGCTTCGCCGTCGAGGCGCAACAATGCAGCGGCATCGCAGGGCAGCAGGGCGCGCATGGCTTCAAGCAAGCGCCGATAGCGCTCGCCCTCGGGCAGTTCGCGGGACAGGTCGGAGACGAGAGGCAGCAGGGTGGTAAGCAAGGATTTGGCGATCATGGTCTTGTAGTCAAAGAGACAAGATGTAGTCGGGATGACTATAAAGGTCTTTGAGTCTTTATGACTACCATGTTTTCAAGCTATTGATTTATATAGATAAAATAGTTGGCATGAAACCTGATAAGCCTAAGGTAACTTTTCAAAGAAGCTCAGGAGTCCACCTTATGCTTAGCGTCCAGGATCGTGCCATCATCAAGTCCACCGTGCCTCTGCTGGAAAGCGGCGGTGAAGCGCTGATCACTCACTTCTACCGCATGATGCTCTCCGAATACCCGGAAGTTCGCCCGCTGTTTAACCAGGCGCACCAGGCCAGCGGTGACCAACCGCGCGCGCTGGCCAACGGCGTGTTGATGTATGCGCGGCACATCGATCAGCTCGACCAGTTGGGCGATCTGGTGGCGAAGATCATCAACAAGCACGTGGCCCTGCAGATCCTTCCGGAGCACTACCCGATTGTCGGTGCCTGCCTGCTGCGGGCGATTTCCGAAGTGCTCGGCGAAGAGATCGCCACACCGGAAGTGATGAGCGCCTGGGGGGCGGCGTACGGGCAGTTGGCTGACATCCTGATCGGCGCCGAAACCGCCATCTACGACCAGAAAGAACACGCCGTCGGCGGCTGGCGCGGGGCGCGGGAGTTTATCGTCGCGGCCAAGGTCGAGGAGAGTGCGGAAATCATTTCGTTCTACTTCGAACCTGCTGATAAAGGCCCGATCCTCGCGGCCGAGCCGGGCCAGTACATCGGCATGAAGCTGATCCTCGACGGTGAAGAAATCCGCCGCAATTACTCGTTGTCTGCATTGGCGAATAACGGTCAGTACCGCATCAGCGTCAAACGTGAACCGGGCGGCCGTGCGTCCAATCACTTGCACGATCAACTGCAGGTCGGCGCCAGCATTCAGCTGTTCCCGCCATCGGGTGAGTTCACCTTGGCTGCGAGCGACAAGCCCTTGGTGCTGATCAGCGGTGGCGTCGGCATTACTCCGACTCTGGCGATGCTCGAAGCGGCGCTGGAAACCGAGCGGCCGGTGCACTTTATCCATTGCGCGCGCAACGGCAGCGTGCATGCGTTCCGTGACTGGATTGATGAGCTGGCGGCGCGTCATCCGCAACTCAAGCGTTTTTACTGCTACGCCGAAGATGACGGCGTGAGCCCGGCGGCGGACAAGGTCGGGATGCTGGATCAGGCGCTGTTGGGCGAGTGGTTGCCGCAGGAGCGTGATGTCGACGCTTACTTCCTCGGGCCGAAGGGCTTCATGGGCGCGATCAAGCGGCATCTGAAAGCGCTGGGTGTGCCGGAGAAACAAAGCCGTTATGAGTTCTTTGGGCCGGCTGCTGCTTTAGAGTGATCTGAAACCGGGTTGCCTTCATTCGCGAGCAGGCTCGCTGCCACAGGGGATTTGTGTTTGACGCAGATCCAATGTGGGAGCGAGCCTGCTCGCGAAGGCCGTTACGCGGTGCTGATTCTTAAAAAATGTTTAAAGGTTAATCATTTCTTAACCGGTTTATCGTTTATTCCCCGATGCTGATGATAGGCGCTCGTTCGTTTACATGATCAGGATCGCCCCCATGTCGCATTTCGCCTTCGCCCGTCGTTTCAGCTTCGCAGCCATAGGTCTTTCGGCCGCGTTGCTGACGAGCCCGTTTGTCTTTGCCGAATCTGCCCTGATAAAGCCGCGGACCCTGATCGTCGATCAGAGCCTGCCCAAGGCGCAGGTCGAAGCTATGGAATTGGCCGCGCGGCGTTACGCCAGTTTCTGGAATTCCGGTGAAGAAGCGTTGGCCACGGCGGCGCTGTCGCCGCAGTTTGTCGACCAGACCCCACCCGAAGACCGGGTGCAGGGGCCGACCGGGCCGTTGCTGGCGTCGAAGTTCTTTCGCACGGCGGTGCCGGACTTGAGTTGCGACATCGAGCAAATGATCATCGCCGGTGACCGCGTGGTGGTGCATCTGCATTTTCGCGGGCACTTCAGCGGTACGTTCAAGGCTCTCAAAGGGCAGGGCCAGCGTGTAGACTTCCGGGCAACCGATATCTATCAGATTGATAACGGTCGCATCGCGGCCAATTGGCATATCGAAGACAACATCAGCTTGATGGCGCAACTGCAAGCGCAGCCGCCGGCCAGCTGAACCATGGACATATAAAGGAAACGCGATGAGCGAGGAAACGATTCGACTGGGACGTGAGCGGCGCTTTCTGGTGCTGCTGGGCATCATCTGCCTGGCACTGATCGGCGGTGCGCTGTACATGCAGATCGTGCTCGGCGAAGCACCGTGCCCACTGTGCATTTTGCAGCGCTATGCATTGCTGCTGATCGCGCTGTTCGCGTTCATCGGCGCGGCGATGCGTACCCGTCGCAGCATCACCGTGTTCGAAGTGCTGGTGGTGCTTTGCGCGATTGCCGGGGCCGGTGTGGCCGGGCATCACGTGTACACCCAGTTCTATCCGGCGGTGAGCTGCGGCATCGATGTGCTGCAGCCGATTGTCGATGATCTGCCATTGGCGAAAATCTTCCCGCTGGGCTTTCAGGTCGACGGTTTCTGCTCCACGCCTTACCCGCCGATCCTCGGTCTGTCGCTGGCGCAATGGGCACTGCTGGCGTTCGTGCTGGTGGTGATCCTGGTGCCGCTGCTGACCTCGCGTAACCGAAAAGCACTGCGCTGAGTCAACTATTCGGCTGTCTGGCCGATACAGAAAACGCCCCGATTTGCGGATCAGCCAATCGGGGCGTTTTTGCATTTCAGAGTGTTTGTGAAAACACCGTGACGGACGGCAAGGCAGGGTGTGGCAAGTGTGCGACATGTTGTCACACGCGCGGTGTCGCAGGACGCTTCAGTGATGCGGAATCGGGCGTTGTTACAAAAAAGGATTGGTCTGCTTCGGGGTTTTTCGGCTTTAGCACGCGGGTGCCAGAGCAGGCAGTTTTAACAAGCGCGGGCATATGGCCAAAAGCCTTGGGTTATCGGGGCTTGCGCTGTTCGAGCGTTCGGAAAAAGCCTTCAGAGCTGTCTGAACTGACGCGGGTACACCTACAATTTTTGGTGTTTTTGTTGAGAATTGATTTCGATAAGATGCGGAACTTTTGCAAAAATGGCGATGGATTGTTGCTCGAACGGATAAAAATTATTTCGGGATAAGACATGGTGTATAGGGCGCTACCTATCTACAATCGCCCGCACTGAATTCCCGGCACTGTTCAGCCTTTATTAAGGAACGCTTTTTATTAAGGCGCTGCGCAGAAAGTCGGGTGTCGAGTGAGTCGCGAGGCTTCCAAGACACCCAGGTGTCGGTGCCTTCCAACTTTCCGCACCAAATGGAATTGGTCTGTAACAAGGCCTTTGACCACGAATTCGAATAAGAACTGACCGCTGTCCCAGGTTTTGTCGAGCGTCTGACGCGCGACGGGCGGCCCTTATTCAATCCAAAGAAAATGCCAACCCTTGGCAGGGTGAAGTGTTGGCGATCAAAACCCAACTGCATTGCGCAAGCTGCTTTAGAGGTCGTGAGATGAGTAAAAACAGGTACCCCAGATTACTAGGCCTAGTGCCGCTGCTCGGCACGTTGTTGCTGGGAGGCTGCAACATGACCTTGCTCAATCCAACGGGCCAGGTCGGCCTGGAACAGCGCAACCTGATCATCACCGCGACCCTGCTGATGCTGTTGGTCGTTGTGCCGGTTATCGTCATGACCTTCCTGTTCGCCTGGAAGTACCGCGCGTCGAACAAGAACGCCGTCTACACCCCGAAATGGTCGCACTCGACCAAAATCGAAGTGGCAGTCTGGACCATCCCGGTTCTGATCATCATCGCCTTGGGTTACATCACCTACATTTCGACCCACGAACTGGACCCGTATCGTCCGATTCAATCCGACGTCAAGCCTGTGACCATCGAAGTGGTCGCGCTGGACTGGAAGTGGCTGTTCATCTACCCGGAACAAGGCATTGCCACGGTCAACAAGATCGTGTTCCCGGCGCACACGCCAATCAACTTCAAGATCACCTCTGACGCTGTGATGAACTCGTTCTTCATCCCGGGTCTGGGCGGCCAGATCTACGCGATGGCGGGCATGCAGACCAAGCTGCACCTGATCGCTGACCGCAACGCTGAAATGGACGGTATCTCCGCCAACTACAGCGGCGCGGGTTTCACCGGCATGAAGTTCAAAGCTATCTCCACCACTCAGGAAGATTTCGACGCCTGGGTAAGTGAAGTCAAGAAGTCACCTAAACAGCTTGATCAAGCTGAATACGCGGCACTTGCCAAACCGAGCCAGAACAACCCAGTCGAGCTCTACTCCTCGGTCACGCCGAACCAGTTCCAGATCATCGTCGACAAGTACGAAGGTATGAAGCCGGGCAAGCCGCTGAAGCACGAGAAGAAAGAGAAAGAAGTGGCGGCCACGGAAATTGACTCGAGTTCGCATTCAGCTGCCGGGGCAGAGGAGTAAACGATGTTTGGTAAATTAAGTTGGGAAGCAGTCCCATTCCACGAGCCGATCGTGATGGTGACCATCGCCATGATCGCCCTCGGTGGTCTGGCGCTGTTCGCTGCAATCACCTACTTCAAGAAGTGGACCTACTTGTGGACCGAGTGGCTGACTTCGGTCGACCACAAGAAAATCGGCGTGATGTACATCATCGTCGCCATGGTCATGCTGCTGCGCGGTTTTGCCGACGCCATCATGATGCGTACCCAGTTGGCCATGGCCACCGAAGGTTCGCCTGGCTACCTGCCACCTGAACACTATGACCAGATCTTCACCGCTCACGGTGTGATCATGATCATCTTCATGGCGATGCCATTCTTCACCGGCCTGATGAACCTTGCAGTGCCGCTGCAGATCGGCGCGCGTGACGTTGCGTTCCCGTTCCTGAACTCCCTGAGCTTCTGGCTGCTGGTATCCGGCGTAGTACTGATCAACCTGTCCCTGGGCGTCGGCGAATTCGCCAAGACCGGTTGGGTTGCCTATCCACCATTGTCGGGTCTGCAATACAGCCCTGGCGTGGGTATGGACTACTACATCTGGGCGCTACAGCTATCCGGGTTAGGTACGACGTTAACGGGGGTTAACTTCCTCGCGACCGTACTGAAAATGCGTACCCCAGGCATGAAACTGATGGACATGCCGATCTTCACCTGGACCTGCACCTGGGCAAACGTTCTGATCGTGGCTTCGTTCCCGATCCTGACCGCTACCCTGGCACTGCTGACCCTTGACCGTTACATGGATTTCCACATTTTCACCAATGAACTTGGTGGCAATCCAATGATGTACGTCAACCTGTTCTGGGCGTGGGGCCACCCTGAGGTTTACATCCTGATCCTGCCGGCATTCGGCATCTTCTCGGAAGTGATCTCGGCGTTCACCGGCAAGAAACTGTTCGGCCACCACTCGATGATCTACGCTTCGGGCGCGATCTCGGTACTGGGCTTCATGGTTTGGCTGCACCACTTCTTCACCATGGGTTCGGGTGCAAGCGTCAACGCCTTCTTCGGTCTGGCGACGATGCTGATTTCCATCCCGACGGGTGTGAAGCTATTCAACTGGCTGTTCACCATCTACCAGGGCCGTCTGCGCTTCACCAGCCAGGTTCTGTGGACTCTGGGCTTCATGGTGACCTTCGCCATCGGCGGCATGACCGGCGTACTGCTGGCCATCCCGGGTGCTGACTTCGTTCTGCACAACAGCCTGTTCGTGATCGCGCACTTCCACAACGTGATCATCGGCGGCGCGGTATTCGGTTACATCGCTGGTTTCGCGTTCTACTTCCCGAAAGCGTTCGGCTTCAAGCTGCACGAAGGCTGGGGTAAAGCAGCGTTCTGGTTCTGGATCTCGGGCTTCTTCGTCGCGTTCATGCCGCTCTATGCACTGGGCTTCATGGGCATGACCCGTCGTCTGAATGCCACCACCAACCCTGAGTGGGTACCGTACCTGTACGTTGCCATGTTCGGTGCGGTGATGATCGCTGTGGGTATCGCCTGCCAGCTGATCCAGCTGTACGTGTCGGTGCGTGACCGCAACAAGCCAGAGAACGTTTGCGATCACGGTGACCCGTGGAATGCACACACCCTGGAATGGTCGACCTCGTCGCCACCTCCGTTCTACAACTTTGCTGTGCTGCCTAAGGCTGACTGCATCGACCCGTTCACTGAAGCCAAGGAAAACGGTACTGCGTACCAGCGTCCGGCCAAGTACGAGCCGATCCACATGCCGAACAACACCGCCACTGGCGTGGTGATGGGCGCACTGTTGACCGTCTTCGGTTTCGCAATGATCTGGCACATCTGGTGGCTGGCGATCGCGAGCCTGGTAGGCACCGTCGTTTACTTCGTGATCCACGCTGCACGTGACGACCAGGGCTATATGGTTCCGGTTGAAACGATCGAGCGTATCGAAGCCGAGCAGCACAAGCGTCTGGTTGCGGCAGGGAAAATCCCGGCCGGTGCCACCCGTGTTGAAACCTCGTTGGAACAGGCTTAAACCATGTCGAACTTAGTGACCAATGTTGGACACGCCCATGGTGACCATGGGCACGATGACCATCACCACGACTCGGGCGAGATGACCGTATACGGTTTCTGGCTCTACCTGATGACCGACTGCATTCTGTTTGCGTCGATCTTCGCGGTGTACGCAGTACTGGTAAACAACGTAGCCGGTGGCCCAGCGGGCCACGACATTTTCGAACTGCCATACGTGCTGGGCGAAACCGCTCTGCTGTTGTTCAGTTCGATCACCTACGGCTTCGCCATGCTGGCGTTGTACAAAGGCAAGAAGCAGGCGGTCCTGGGTTGGTTGTTCATGACCTTCCTGCTCGGCGCAGGCTTTATCGCCATGGAGATCAACGAGTTCCACCTGCTGATCTCCGAGGGCTTCGGTCCTAGCCGTTCGGGCTTCCTGTCCGCGTTCTTCACCCTGGTCGGTACCCACGGTCTGCACGTATCTGCGGGTCTGATCTGGATGGGCATCATGATGTACCAGGTCAACAAGCACGGCCTGACGGCGACCAACAAGACCCGTCTGAGCTGCCTGAGCCTGTTCTGGCACTTCCTGGACGTGGTGTGGATCTGCGTATTCACCGTTGTTTACCTGATGGGGACTCTGTAATGGCTAATGCACACTCCCATGACAGCCATGATGCTGGCCACGGCAGCGTAAAGTCGTACGCCATTGGCTTCATCCTGTCGGTGATCCTGACCGTCATCCCATTCGGTCTGGTGATGTACCCGAGCCTGCCGAAGGCCACCACGCTGGCAATCGTTCTGTTGTTCGCAGTGATCCAGGTGATCGTTCACCTGTATTACTTCCTGCACCTGGACCGTTCCATTGCTCAGCGTAACAACGTGATTGCATTCGTCTTTACGGCGATTGTGATCGTGCTGCTGGTTGGCCTGTCGTTGTGGATCATGTTCAGCATCCACACCTACATGATGGCGAAGTGAGGTAAGACCCGATGTCGCTCAAGCACTTTATCCAAATCACCAAACCGGGGATCATTTTCGGTAACGTGCTTTCTGTGGCAGGCGGGTTTTTCCTGGCCTCGAAAGGGCATGTGGATCTGGCGGTGTTTCTGGCTGCCATGATCGGTACATCCCTGGTTGTTGCCTCCGGTTGCGTGTTCAACAACTGCATCGACCGCGACATCGACCTGAAGATGGAACGCACCAAGAACCGGGTGCTGGTGCAGGGCTTGATCTCCCTGAAACTGGCCCTGGTCTACGCGACCATCCTTGGTGTTCTCGGCGTTGCATTGTTGTACAAGGTGGCCAATCCGTTGGCCGCTTTGTTCGCGGTGATCGGCTTCATCATCTACGTCGGCTTCTACAGCCTGTACCTCAAGCGCAAGTCGGTTCACGGCACGCTGGTGGGCAGTCTGTCGGGCGCCATGCCGCCAGTGATCGGTTACGTTGCCGTAACCAACAGCTTCGACATGGCCGCGCTGACGTTGCTGGTGATGTTCAGCCTGTGGCAGATGCCGCATTCCTACGCCATCGCGATCTTCCGCTTCAACGATTACCTGGCCGCATCGATTCCGGTGCTGCCAGTGAAGCGCGGGATTCAAGTGGCCAAGAAGCACATCCTGCTCTACATCCTGGCGTTCCTTGTAGCGACCTTGATGCTGACCTTCAGCGGTTACGCCGGCATGAGCTACCTCGCCGTCGCCGCGGCCATGGGCATGTACTGGTTGTACATGGCCTGGACCGGCTACAAAGCGGTGGATGACACGGTCTGGGCACGCAAGCTGTTCGTGTTCTCGATCTTCACCATCACTGCGTTGAGCGTCATGATGTCCCTGGACTTCAAGGTGCCCGCAGAGCTGCTGCTGACGTACGCGCCGTAAGGCTCAAAGGCTTGAAGAAAAACCCCGCACATTGAGAGATGTGCGGGGTTTTTTGTTGCCTGGCGTAAAGCCCCTCATCGGAACGCCGCCCGCCCAGCCCTCTCCCAGAGGGAGAGGGGGCCGACCGAGTTGTCTCGAGTTTACCGCCGACCTGCAAAGTCGTGGCGATTATGGATTCGGTAAAGTGCGTTCAGGTCGATGTATGTCGTCAATATCCTGCGTTCGGTTCCCTCTCCCTATGGGAGAGGGCTAGGGTGAGGGTTGCGAGTGGAGTTCAAAACCCCTAGATTTGGATCCAACCCCGACAGTGATAGCACCCAGCCATTTTTTCGGTGTTTTACTGCCGTGATTCGAGCTTCTTCATGCACTGATCAAAAGGCTGGGCGAAATGACTGAGAGGATGACCTGCGACGAGCGTTTTATTGCCCTGGCCCAAGAGCTGAACTACGACATCTATGGCGAGAACACCGCCGGCGGCAATTACGCGCCGCTGATCCGTCATCACGATGAGTTGTACATCAGCGGCATGGTGCCGCGCACTAATGGCAAGATTCAGTACCCGGGTCGCGTCGGACTGGAGCTGACCCTCAAGGATGCGCAAGCCGCCGCCAGCATCAGTGCGATGCGCTGCCTGGCGCTGATCGTCGATGCGGTGGGTTCGCTGGACAAGATCAAGGCGTTGTTGCGGGTGACGGTGTATGTGAAGTCGACGCCGGACTTCGTTGACCTGAGCGAAGTCGCCAACGGTGCGTCGGACGTGTTCAGTCATGTGCTCGGCGATGCGGGCCGGCACACGCGCACCACAGTTGGCGTGTATCAGTTGCCGAAGAACGCGGCGATTGAAGTCGACATGATCGTGGCGTTGCATCCTTCGGCTTGAGGGTTTTTTGACGGCTTGCCCTCACCCTAACCCTCTCCCTCGGGAGAGGGGACTGACCGAGGTGTCTTGCGCTATACATCGACCTGAGAGATTGAGGCGATTGTGGATTCGGCACAGCACTTTCATTTCGGTGCATCTCTTGAATATCTCCCGATCGGCGCCCTCTCCCTCGGGAGAGGGACTGACCGAGGTGTCTTCCGCTGTACATCGACCTGAGAGGTCGAGGCGATTGTGGATTCGGCACCGCACTTTCATTTCGGCGTACTTCTACAATATCCCCAAATCGGCTCCCTCTCCCTCGGGAGAGGGCTGGGGTGAGGGGCCTCGGTTTAGGCCATCTAACCCAACCCAAGCCGAAAACCAAAAAGCCCCGCACTGAATCTCAGTGCGGGGCTTTTTCGTACAGCGGCTGCGCGATTACTGCGCGGCGATGCTGTACCCATCGAATGCAGTCTGCTGTTGCAACGCAGTGATGATGTTCTTGCGGTTAACGGCTTGTTCGGTGCCGGCATTGTCGATGAACGTTTCGCTCTCCAGCTCCGCTTCTTCGCCTTCTCCGACGAAGGTGAAGCCGAGGAACTCCAGCGCTGCACGGTCAACGTTCAGGCGCGAGCGTGGCGTGCGCAGTGGCAAGGTCACGCTGATGCCGTCCTTGCTGATGGTGAAGATTTCGACTTCTTTCTTCTTCGCAGCCTTGCTCTTGCCGCCGCTCGGATTGCTGATCGCCTGATGGGTCTGGTTCAGCACTTTCAGCGCGAGGCCGTAAACGATTTCCTGGAACGCCGGATCGTCCTTGAAGCTGGACAGGATGCGGCCGATCGAGAACTTGCTGCTGAGGTCTTCTAGGGCGGCGAGGTCGGCGGCTTCGGCGTCTTTCAGCGCCTTGAGTTCGCCCATCAGCTCGTAGGCCTTGTCGTCATCGAAGCTGTCGTGAGCCTGACGGATCGCCGCGCGCAGCTCGCGGATCTGGTCGCTTTCGCGGGTCGACTGGAACGCGTCCAGGACCATCTCGCTGATGATTTTGGCTTGTGGCAGGTGTTGTGAAAGATTGATGGAGTTTTCGTATTCCGCTTTGGACGATTCGGTGACTACGGATTCAGCGGTGTTGAAATCGGACATTGAAATTTCACTACTTTTTAACTTGAGTGGAGATGAGAAAGCCGCGGGCTTTTTCAGGCCGACTAATTTAGGGGAGCGCGGCGGCGTTGTCACGGAGCAACGGTCTGCCGGTCGAGTTTTTTCCCGGAGTGCACTATTTCAAGCGCGGCCGTTCCATGGCGATCACCGAGGTTTCAAAACCCAGGCTGGCAAAAAAAGCCTCTGCGCCCTCGCGACCGGCACGCAGCACCCAAGTGATATCCGGGTTGTCGCCCATGATGTGTTCGACCAGTGCGCGGCCAATCCCTTCACGTCGATGCTGGTCATCGACCACCACCATCGACAGGTAACCGTTGGACAAACCATCGCTGATCCCACGAGCGAATCCGATGATCTGCTCACCCTGGACGGCGACGGCGGTGCGCTGCGAGTTCTTGATCAACTGGGCGAAGTGTTCATCTGAGCCGGTGCGATGGCCCCAGCCATGCTCCCCGAGAAACTGCCGCACCGATTGCGTTTCGGCGGGCAGTAAATCGCGTACGTTGAGAGTGTTGTTCATCTGCTGTTCATGTCCTTGTCAGCGAGTTTTCAGGGGAGCGTCGAGCAGGCAGCCTCAGGATTTCCCCCACGTCTGCATCGCAAACTCCACGAACCGGCGCAATTTTGGCAAGCGATAGCGATCTGGCGCGTAGAGCAGATGCATCGGTCTGCTGGGTGGCTGGAAGTCGGCGATCACCTTCACCAGTCGGCCTTCACGCAGGTCTTGTTCTACCAGCGCATCCGGCAGCATCACGATGCCCATGCCAGTGCGTGCCGCCTGATGCAAGCCGGCGGAGCTGTTGATCAACATAGGCCCGCTGACGTCGACCATGATTTCCCCGTCGGGCCCCCCGAGGCGCCAGCGCTTTTCCACCGATTGCCAGTCGTCGCCGGCGGGATAGGCGAACGACAGGCAGTCGTGCTGTTGCAAGTCTTCCGGGGTTTTTGGCATGCCGCGCCGGGCAACGTAGTGCGGCGAGGCGCACACGGTCAGGGTGTAGTCGATCAAGGGCCGGGCGATCAAGTTGGACTGGTCGAAATTGCCCAACCGAAACGCCACATCGAGGCCGCTCTCCAGTAGATCGGGACGGCTGTTGGTCAGCACCACATCGAGTTTGACCTGCGGGTACAGCAGGGAAAACTCACTGAGCGCCGGAGCCAGCCGTTCAACGCCGAAGGTCAGCGGCGCGGTGAGGCGCAGCATGCCCCGGGGTTGATCGAGGGTCTGCTCGGCGAGGCGTTCGGAATCGGCGACCAACCCCAACACTTCCAGACAGCGCTGGTAGTAAACACTGCCGAATTCAGTGAGGCGCTGACGCCGGGTGGTGCGTTGCAGCAGTTGCACGCCGAGCCGTCGTTCCAGCGCGCGCAGATGATTGCCGACCATGGTCGTCGACATATCGCACTGCAACGCGGCCGCCGTCATGCTCCCGGCTTCGACGACTTTGACGTACACGCTCATCGACTGGAACAGGTCCATTATCAAGCTCTGCTTTTAAATGAATGAAGTTTTGCCGAGTTTATCCAGTTTCGCTGGCTAACCATACTGCCAGCACACCGACCTGCACTGGAGTTTGAAGTCATGACCGCCGCCCTGATGAACACCTACCAACCACTGGCCCTGAGTTTCACCAAAGGCCTCGGCACTCGCCTGTGGGATCAGGCCGGTCGCGAGTATCTGGATGCGGTGGCCGGTGTCGCGGTGACCAATGTCGGCCACTCGCACCCGCGGATTGTTTCGGCGATCAGCGAGCAGGCGGGATTGCTGCTGCATACGTCCAATCTGTACAGCATCGACTGGCAACAACAACTGGCCAAACGGCTGACTGAGCTGTCGGGCATGGAGCGCGCATTCTTCAATAACTCCGGTGCCGAGGCCAATGAAACGGCGCTGAAACTCGCGCGTTTGTACGGCTGGCGCAAGGGCATCGAACAGCCGCTGGTGGTGGTCATGGCCAACGCGTTTCATGGCCGCACACTTGGCACCTTGTCGGCCAGCGATGGCCCGGCGGTGCGTTTGGGTTTCAACGGATTGCCGGGGGATTTCCTCAAAGTACCGTTCGGTGATCTCGCGGCGCTCGAGCAGGCGCAGAAAAAGCACGGCGAGCGCATCGTGGCAATTCTGGTCGAGCCGATTCAGGGCGAAAGCGGCGTGCAGCTAGCGCCGCCCGACTACCTGAAAGCACTGCGCGAACTGTGCAATCGCCATGCGTGGTTATTGATGCTCGATGAAATCCAGACAGGTATCGGCCGCACCGGCCGCTGGTTCGCGTTTCAACATGAAGGCATCGTTCCGGATGTCATGACGCTGGCAAAAGGTCTGGGCAATGGTGTGCCGATCGGCGCTTGTCTGGCGCGGGGCAGGGCTGCGGATCTGTTCACGCCCGGCAGCCATGGCAGCACTTTCGGTGGCAATCCGCTGGCGTGTCGGGTCGGTTGCACGGTGCTGGATATCATCGAAGAGCAGGGTCTGCTGGAAAACGCCCGGATTCAGGGCGAGCGTCTGTTGACTCGTCTGCGTGCAGAGCTGGCGGACAATCCCAATGTGCTGGCGATTCGTGGGCAGGGCTTGATGATCGGTATCGAGCTGAAACAACCGGTGCGGGATCTGACCCTGATCGCGGCGCGGGATCATGGGCTGTTGATCAACGTCACGCGGGGCAAGACGATACGATTGCTGCCACCGTTGACGATTGATGAGCGTGAGGTGGAGATGATTGTCAGAGGTGTGGGATGTGTCGTTCAGTCGTGACGATTTTCACTCTTCGATCAAATGTCTGACTTTGGCTTTTCCTGCGCGCATTTCGCCGATCGATCTGATCAACCGCTCGGCGTTTGCGGGTGAGCGCATCAAGTAGGCTGTTTCTTCGAGTGTGCTGTTCTCGCCAGGGGGCACCATCACGACAGGCTCAGATTCTTGCCGGGATTGCGAAGTTAGCTCTCGATCCTCGCTGGATGCCAAGAACTTATAGAGGTGAGTACAGGATGACAAGGCGACACCTACTAGTGGTTGTTTCGCAGAAGGGTTGCTGCGAGCACGTTCAGTATCACTTAAGAACCCTGGAGACGTTTCTGAGACGTCTGTAATCCTTGTCCACTGTCTCGGGCAGTGAGAAACCGCCGCGTTGTCGGCATCCGGCATTCCCGGTGTAGGAAAAAACTATAGCTAGTCCGGATAATCCGCGAGATCCGGCGCCAGCATCCGTGTCTTCGCCTTGCCATTCGAATTGTGCTGAATGATCTCGCGCGGCTGCCCCTGCTCATTGAAAAACACCTGACCGATCCCCGCCGAATTCCACAACCGTTCACCTGCCTCGGCATGTTCCGGCGTGTACGGCACGATGCGCATGCGTCGGCGTTTGGTAAACCAGTTAAGCGGTGACCGTGGCGAATAGAGCCAGCGGTTGAGGCGGTCGAACCATTCCAGCAGGCTTTTCGGAAACTCGTTCTTGATGCCGCTGCTGGTGATCTGCCAGATCCGCGGACCGGCCTTACGGTGGCGGATAAGCACTTCATAGACGAAGGAATAATGCACATCGCCCGACAGCACCACGTAATTACCCGGTGTGCGCGAGTGGCGGAAAATATTCAGGATCACCTGCGCCGCACCGCGATGAGCCATCCAGTTTTCCGCGTCGACCAGCAGCGGGTAGCCGCACCAACTGAAGACCTTCTGCACGGTTTCAATCAGCTTCACGCCGAAGATCGGCGCCGGGGAAACGATGATCGCTGACGGATGATCGAGCAGTTCCTGTTGCAGTTCGCTCAGCGCCTCCCAATCGAGCAGGCCCGAGGGTTGCTTGAGCGCCATCTCACTGCGCCAGCGTCGGGTGCGCGTGTCGATGACTACCAGCGCCGGACTGGTTGGCAATACGAAATGCCAATGCTGAAAGCGCAACAGTTCATCGATCAACGCATCCTGACACGGGCTGTCGAGATACCGATCATCACCACTGGCGCTCAGCTCCAGGGTTTTCTTCAGCACGTCCTTGAATGCATCGGGATTATTGCCCCAGCCCTGACACAACATATAGGCGATCAGCGCATTGCCGATAATGCGTTTGGAGAACGGATGGCCGTAGGCCGTTTCCTCCCATTGCGCAGAAAGGTTCCAGTCGTCTGTGATGTCGTGATCATCGAAAATCATCAGGCTCGGCAGATGCGCCAGCGCGCGGGCGACCTTGCCCAGTCCAGCCTTGAAGGCGTCAATGCGAGTCTGCTCGAGGGCGTAGCGCTTGAGACGTTCGGGCGTCAGTTCGGGCGCTTGCGGGTCGATCAGCGACCAAGCCGTCGGCGACCACACCAGCAAGTACATCGCCATGACTTCGGCGAAGGTCACCAAGTGATTGTCAGCGCTGCTGCTGGTGAAAATCGGCTTACGCGCACCGCCGAAAAATCGCTCGCGCAATGTCTCGTTGCTTTCCAGCGCCGGTAACAAATCCGCACGGTGGTAGTAACTGGCCGGGTGTTCATAGAGCTTGGCGCTGTCGCTGACCACGGCGCCTTCGAGATGTTCGTCGAACAAGCCGAGACGTTCGATCAAGGCATGAGTCGCCCGCAACATCGGGCCGGCGACATCGTCGGCGTAAACCTGGTCGCCGCTCATCATCAGCAAGGCCGGGCGTTGTTGCGGGTCGGCTTCGCTCGCCAATAGCTGATCGACGCAAAGCAAACCATCCGCCGCCGGGTGATGCGGTTTACGGCAGGAGCCGTGCAGCAGTTGGTCGATCCGCGAGCGCAGGACGAAGTTCGGGCAGGTTGCATCGCCGTACAGCAGATGCGCCGCCCAGTCGGCGATGCCAGTGGTGTCGTCGATCAGCAGGTCATAGTCGATTTGCGTATCGCAGGGCAGGGCGTTTTCGAGAGTAACGTCGATAAGATGAACAAACGCCTGGCGACCTACGGGAATGACCGTGCATTTCCCGGCGCAGAGAGGAATGTCTCCTACACCTTGCAGGCGCAAGGTCAGCGACAATGGCCGCGTGCCTACCAGCCACATGACCACGCGCGTTGGCTCCAGCCGTCGCAGCAGAGGGCCGGCCAAAACAGGAGGCAGCGGGATCAGATCAACGGGTGTCGGAGACATCGAGGGCAAAGCTCAAGGCGCACAGGCCGGCGATGATAGCGCAGGCGGCGCCTTGAACCCTTAAATGAGCCTTAAGAGTCGGTTTTTTGCAGTTTCAGCGCCAACAAACGCCATTGCGCAGGTAGGGCGTCAGTTCGAGGCTGTTCTTGCACCGAGCAATCGAAACGGTAGGCGACATCGTCGCCGTTCATGTTGCGCGCGGTGACGGTACTGCTGAAGGTGTAGACCTGATCCTTGAAGCGGTGGCTGACCAGAGCTTTGCTGTCAGCAAAACGCGCCGAAGCGGGAAAGCGCAACGTGCTGGTCACAAACGGGCTGCACATGACATACGCGATCATCGACTTGTCGGCCTGGGCGTCGCCGCGCAGTTTCTTGTTCAGCGCTGCCAGGGCCATGCGACCCTGATAGTCGCTTTGATCCAGCACGGTCTGCAACCCGATTGATTTCGGCGCCCGGCTGGCGTAGTTCGGCAACAATGCGGAGTCGGCAGGAGATGGCTTGTCATCCGGCTCGATTGCAGCAAAAACAGGCGCATCTTTCAGCTCTGCGGCGGGCGTTACAGATTCGGCTTCAGGCAACAGTGAGGTCGGCTCGGCAACTTGTGTGACCTTGTTTTCAGTCTGCGCCGCTTCGTAATCATGCGACGAAGGAAACAACGAAAAGGTGATCGACAGCACCACCAGCGCAACGATGAAGCCGCCCGCCGCGCCGACGATGTTGCCGTAGAAAATATTCCAGCTGCCTCGGTTTTTTACCACCCAGCGCCACATGAAACCCCAGACTGCAACAAATGCCAGAAAACGCAGAAACTCCATTCGATCCTTTCCTTAACTTTCGATAGCCGACAACAGGCATTCGCAGCGAGCGCCGCGATGATGGGCAGCACGATACCAAAACAGGTTAAACGTTGAGAGCAAAGAAACTCATCTGCCTGTCAGCACCCGCTCTTTGCGCCTGTACTGTGTGATCACACGGGGTGTTGCAATGACCTCGGTGTGCGCCGTTCGGAAAGAAGTCGAAGTTAAGCGCGTGGCAGTGGTAGGCGGTCGATCGGTGGAGCGGGGGAAAGTGAAGTTCGAATTCACGGCGAAGACTTCAATGGGGGGAGTGTCGAAGTGCATTCAAAGCATCTTCTATAAAGGCCCAGTCCAATCACAAGATGTCTTTCAGATAACCCTTGAGCGCGAGAAGCGGTTGATTCAACTGCTCCATCGTCCGCACCTCGCCGAAATCGGCTGACAATTTGCGCAGTTCGCGCCCCAGCGGTTTCTCTGCACCCCCCAAGGCATCCATCGCCAACCCCAGGCACTGATTCAATTTGAACTGAATGGTCTCCACATCTCCGCGTCTCACCAGCAATTCGAATACGTCTTTCTGGTAATCCCCCATAACAAGGTCGTCCCGCAAAATTGGGCTCAAGCCTTCTTCCTCATAAGCCAGCTTGAGGGAGAAAAGGGCGACTGTTTCCAGTGACGTTTCCATGATTTAAGTCCTAGCTGCTGTTTTCAGGTTTCGAAGGTGAGTCATCGTTTAGCAAAGCAATCAGGTTTGGTGCGGGTTGCCCCGCCGTCGTAGGCACCCATCGATCCAGAACAGTCTGTGGTGGCAGGCATAAAACGACCGGTGCGCTGTGAAAACATTTTAAGACAGATGCGGCGATAAAAGTCGCTGCAAAAAACACGCAACCAAGCAAAATCCGATCTGCTATCTAATTGGACGTTCGCGGATTCAAATTGAAGGTCAGGGCTCAAAAGCGAAATTAACGGTTGACGGCAGATTTCAGATGTCTATAATTCGCCCCACTTCCGGCGCAGTCGAAACGGAAAACTCC
>NZ_JBSVXS010000103.1:0-19061 GCF_054070155.1 Pseudomonas sp. SDT291_1_S447 | reverse complement strand
TATTCCAATGTAGGAGCTGCCGAAGGCTGCGATCTTTTGTTTTTAAGGCTTAAGGCCGGGCCTTGAGCTGCGCCTCGGCAGCCTTGGCCAGATCCGGCGGGAGGAAATCCTTGTCCGGGTTGTAGTCGGCTTTCAGATAACGCCGCAGATCTTCCAGATCCCCCGGATTCAACGTCCCCGCCGCCTGCTTCAAGCGCAGGTTGTCGAGGATGTAGTCGTAGCGCGTGTTGTTGTAGTTGCGCACCGAGGTGTACAGCTGACGCTGTGCATCGAGCACGTCAACGATGTTGCGCGTACCCACCTGGTAACCGATTTCCGTGGCTTCCACCGCACTCTGGTTGGAGATGATCGACTGCCGACGTGCCTGCACCTGCTCGACGTCGGTGTTCACCGCACGGTGCAGGTTACGAGTGTTTTCGACGATCTGTCGGCGCAGGGATTCGCGCTGTTGTTCGCTTTGATCCAGTTGCGCATACGACTGACGCACTTGCGAACTGGTCAGCCCGCCGCTGTAGATCGGAATGTTCAGTTGCAGGCCGACCGTGCTTTGTTCGACGTTGCCACCGTAGGGCGCACCGAACGAGTTCGGGTTGGCGAAACCGAGGGCGTCGTTGTCGCCTTTCTCGTATTTCGCTACCGCGTCGAGGGTCGGCAAGTGGCCGGCCTTGCGTTGCTTGAGCGTTTGCTCGGCAGAGCTGACCGCGTAGTTGCTGGCGAGCAGATTGAGGTTCTGCCGCGCCGCCGTGTCGACCCAGGATTTCGCATCGTTCGGCGCTGGCGGCAGGATCGGCAGCGTATGGACGATGCCCTGAATCGAGTTGTACTGGCGGTTGGTCAGGGTGATCAGTGCTTCAAAGGCATCATCGACCTGACGCTGGGCGACGATGCGGTTGGCCCGCGCAGTGTCGTAACTGGCTTGCGATTGCAGCACGTCGGTCTTGTCCGAGAGGCCCACGTCGAAACGCTCGTTGGACTGGTCGAGCTGGCGCTTGAACGCGGCTTCTTCGGCCTTGGTCGAGGCCAGGTTGTCCTGACTGCGCAGGACGTTGAAATAGCTTTCGGCCGATTGCAGGATCAGGTTTTGCTCGGTCGCTGACAGTTGCAGCGCAGCCTGTTCGTTGACGTCCTTGGCGGCCTGGTACTGGAACCAGCGATCCGCGCGGAACAACGGTTGCGCGAGTGTCGCCTGATACGAGTGAGCGCTGCGATTGGCAATGGCCGAAGGCTGATCGATCGAGGTGCGCACGTTGGCGGTTTCGGCGCCGCCGGACAGGTTCGGCAGCAGCCCGGCGCGAGCCTGTGGCACTACTTCTTTCTGCGCACCGTACTGGGCACGGGCGGCGGCGAGATCGGCGTTGTTGTCGACCGCTTCCTGATAGACGCTGACCAGATCGGTTTTGGTCGACAAGGGCGCTTCTGCTGCCCAGGCCATTGCGTTGGACGCACAAGACACGGCCAGAGCCAGTGAGAGTTTGCGCAGCATGAGGCGATCCCTAGCATTAATATTATGGAAGTAATCCGGGCGCCAAAGGTAAGGCGCAGGCCCCGCAGCGTCAAGACTTGGCAGGGCACAGCGAGTGTAGTTGCGCAAGCGCATCACAACAATCGGCCAAGCCCCTGTATTTGCGCCATTCATCATGGTGATTGCCACGGTGTTGGCGTTCTTTGCCAGTTGTGTCTAGACTGGCCGGGTTCTTGTCGGGGTGCCTTGCTATGAGGCTGAGATCGAATAATTTCGGATCCCGTTGAACCTGATCAGGTTAGCGCCTGCGTAGGGAACAAGATTTCTCGTCACCCGGCGAGTCCTCTTGTGCTTCGTCCGGGAAATTGTTCGACAATCGAACGCTCGACGACGATGCACAGCACCGGTCCTGGTGCGTCCGTGCCTTTCAGGTTCTGCTCCGACAATCCACTGCCTGGATGCTGTCTGGAGAGCCCGTGATGACTACAAAATCAAAAAACGCGATCAACCTGAGTGACTCGGCCAAGGTCGACGAGCAATCGGTCAAGCCGTTCACCCGTTCGCAAAAAGTCTACGTTCAGGGCTCGCGCCCGGACATCCTCGTGCCGATGCGCGAAATCACCCTCGATGTGACCCCGACCGACTTCGGCGGCGAAATCAACGCGCCGGTGACCGTCTACGACACCTCTGGCCCGTACACCGATCCGAACGTAGTGATCGACGTGCGCAAAGGCCTGGCCGATGTGCGTTCGGCGTGGATCGACGACCGTGGCGACACCGAGCGCCTGGCGGGCCTGAGTTCCAACTTCGGTCGCGAACGCCTCGCCGATCCGGAATTGACCAAACTGCGCTTTGCGCACGTGAACAACCCGCGCCGTGCCAAGGCTGGCGCCAACGTCACGCAAATGCACTATGCGCGTCAGGGCATCATCACGCCCGAGATGGAATTCGTCGCCATCCGCGAAAACATGAAGCTTGAAGTGGCCCGCGCCGCCGGCCTGCTCGATCAGCAGCACCCGGGTCACAGCTTCGGCGCCAGCGTGCCGAAAATCATCACCCCGGAATTTGTCCGTGAAGAGATCGCCCGTGGCCGCGCAATCATTCCGGCCAACATCAACCACACCGAACTGGAACCGATGATCATCGGCCGTAACTTCCTGGTGAAGATCAACGGCAACATCGGCAACAGTGCTCTGGGTTCGTCCATCGAAGAAGAAGTGGCGAAACTGACCTGGGGTATTCGCTGGGGCGCGGACAACATCATGGACTTGTCCACCGGCAAGCACATTCACGAAACCCGCGAGTGGATCATCCGTAACTCGCCAGTGCCGATCGGCACGGTGCCGATCTATCAGGCGCTGGAAAAAGTCGGCGGCGCGGCCGAAGACCTGACCTGGGAGCTGTTCCGCGACACGCTGATCGAGCAGGCCGAGCAGGGCGTCGACTATTTCACCATTCACGCCGGCGTGCTGCTGCGTTACGTGCCGCTGACCGCCAAGCGCGTGACCGGTATTGTTTCCCGTGGCGGCTCGATCATGGCCAAGTGGTGCCTGGCGCATCACAAGGAAAACTTCGCCTACACGCATTTCGAAGAAATCTGCGAAATCATGAAAGCCTATGACGTCAGCTTCTCGCTGGGCGATGGCTTGCGTCCGGGGTCGATTGCCGACGCCAACGATGCCGCCCAGTTCGGCGAACTGGAAACCCTCGGCGAACTGACCAAGATTGCCTGGAAGCACGACGTGCAAACCATGATCGAAGGCCCGGGTCACGTGCCGATGCAGTTGATCAAAGAGAACATGGACAAGCAGCTGGAGTGCTGCGACGAGGCGCCGTTCTACACCCTCGGCCCACTGACCACCGACATCGCGCCGGGCTACGACCACATCACCTCCGGCATCGGTGCGGCGATGATCGGCTGGTTCGGTTGCGCGATGCTTTGCTACGTGACGCCGAAGGAACACTTGGGCCTGCCGAACAAGGATGACGTGAAGACCGGGATCATCACTTACAAGATCGCGGCGCATGCGGCGGACTTGGCCAAAGGGCATCCGGGCGCACAGATTCGCGACAACGCCTTGAGCAAGGCGCGTTTCGAATTCCGCTGGGAAGACCAGTTCAACCTCGGTCTGGATCCGGACACCGCGCGTTCGTATCACGATGAAACCCTGCCGAAGGACTCGGCCAAAGTCGCGCATTTCTGTTCGATGTGCGGGCCGAAATTCTGCTCGATGAAGATCACTCAGGAAGTCCGCGAGTACGCGGCCAACCAGCGGATCGACGCGGTCGACGTGGACGTCGCCCAGGGCCTGGCGGAACAGGCCGAGCGGTTCAAGAAGGAAGGCAGTCAGCTGTACAAGAAAGTCTAGCCCCGAGCGGCAAGCTGCAAGCTGCAAGATTAGAAGCAGTCCGCGCACTGCTTCTAACTTGCAGCTCGCAGCATGCAGCTTTTTCTCTGCTCTTTTTTGAGATAACACCCTTGAGCATTCAACCCAGCACCTATTCTCCCGACCTCGCCGTACCCGCCGACAAGCGTGTGTTCGGCGGTCGCGATCTGTTTTCCCTGTGGTTCTCCCTTGGCATCGGTCTGATGGTTTTGCAGACCGGCGCATTGCTCGCACCTGGCCTCGGCCTGTCCGGTTCGCTGCTGGCGATTTTCCTTGGCACGCTGGTGGGCGTGCTGCTGCTGGCCGCTGTCGGCGTGATCGGCAGCGACACCGGCCTGTCATCGATGGCCGCGCTGAAACTGAGCCTCGGCAGCAAAGGCGCGAGCCTGCCGGCGCTGCTCAATTTGCTGCAACTGATCGGTTGGGGCTCGTTCGAAATCATTGTCATGCGCGACGCCGCCAGCCTGCTCGGCACCCGCGCATTCAGCGAAGGTTCGCTGTGGTCGAACCCGCTGTTGTGGACGCTGTTTTTTGGCGCTCTGGCGACGCTGCTCGCGGTCAGCGGGCCGTTGACCTTCGTCCGGCAGATCCTGCGCAAGTGGGGCATCTGGCTGCTGTTGGCGGCGTGCCTGTGGCTGACCTGGAACCTGTTCGCCAAAGCCGATCTGGCCGATCTGTGGTCGCGCGCCGGTGACGGTTCGATGCCGTTCGCCGTGGGCTTCGACATTGCGATTGCGATGCCGCTGTCGTGGCTGCCGCTGATCGCCGACTACTCGCGATTCGGCAAGCGGGCGAAGAATGTTTTCGGCGGTACTGCGGTCGGTTTCTTCATCGGCAACTTCTGGCTGATGAGCCTTGGCGTTGCCTACACTTTGGCCTTCGCGCCAAGCGGTGAAGTCAACGCGCTGCTGCTGGCATTGGCCGGTGCCGGGCTGGGCATTCCGCTGCTGCTGATTCTGCTCGATGAGTCGGAAAACGCCTTCGCCGATATTCACTCGGCAGCGGTGTCCAGCGGGATTCTGTTGCGCCTGAAAGTCGAGCATCTGGCCTTGGCCATCGGCGTGATCTGCACGCTGATCGCATTGCTGGCGCCGTTGGCGCAGTACCAGAATTTCCTGCTGCTGATCGGTTCGGTGTTTGCGCCGCTGTTCGGCGTGGTGCTGGTGGATCACTTCATTCTGCGCAAGCGCAGTGCTCAGGTCGCATCGGCTGCATTGCGCTGGCCGGCGTTGTTGGCGTGGCTGGGTGGCGTGAGCACCTACCACTTGCTGGCAAATCTGTATCCGGATGTCGGCGCAACCCTGCCGGCGCTGGTGCTGGCAGGGCTGTTGCAGCTAGTGCTGGGCCGGGCCTTCAGTTACGGCCGGGAAACAGCTCGGGCTTGAGAATGCCGTTCAGACGCGGGTAAGGAATCTTCAGTTCGACGTGGCCCAGCGCGTAAGGCGCGATGGTGGTCACGTCGTACTTGAGGATCACGCCACCATAGGTCAGCGCCACGTTCGGGGTTTTCACGAACGGCCAGTTCGCCACGAACTCCGGCTCCTGATCGAGCTTGGTGCTGATCAACCAGCTATTGTGCGCCACCTGCGCGGCCTTCCAGAACGCCTCTTCCTGACCCGGCATCAGCATGTCGGACAGGTTCAGCACTTTGTGCTGCTGGCGCGAATAGTTGATGAAGCCGCGACCCGGGGTGCCATGCGCGCCGCCGGTATCCAGGTAGCTCGACACCTCAATGATCACCAAGCCGTCATGCTGTTCACGTACTTTCGCTTGCAGGTAGCTGCTGTTGCGCGGCCCGGCACTGGCCAGGAACTGATCGCGATAGGCCGCCAGGGTTGGCGCTACCGGCGCGTTTTTCTCGGTGCGGGTCATTTGCAGCAGACGTTTTTCGATGATGCCGTCCAGCGCAGGTTCGGCCGGGAAGCGCAGGGTGTCGATGTTTACCAGCGGGCAATCCGGGTTGGAACAGCCCGGTTTCAGTTGTTCCGATGCATCGCGGGTGGTTTCCAGCGGTGTGCGGTAGTTGGGCTGGAACAGGCTGGCGCACGCGCCCAGAGTCAGGGCAATGGCGGCCACGGAGGCAATTTTGAAAAGCGACATGGGCGTCCTTTCGAAAGCAGGGGAAGGCAAAAAGATATCCGCTTCGACTCTCGCAGAAGCAGTCAGTTCGCCACTAAGCTAATTAGAGTGGGTTTCGCCTCCACCGTCCATCCTGCTGACGGTAAAGGGGCTGCATCAAACCGTTCGGGCGCGTTAGGATGGCGCGAAGTCGAGGTTGCCAGTAACACAAAGCAACCTGGTAATGGATCTGCAGTAAAGAGGATGCTCATGACTGATTTTGCCAACGCCATTCCGACCGCCGTCGATATCGTGCGGCGCGAAAAATGCTACGAGGGCTTTTACAAGCTCGACCGTGTCCACCTGCGCCATGAATTGTTCGCCGGTGGCATGAGCCGCGAAATCAACCGTGAAATCTTTGTCCGTCACGATGCCGTGTGCATGCTGCCGTACGATCCGCAGCGCGATGAAGTGGTGCTGATCGAGCAGTTCCGTATCGGCGCCATGGGCAAAATCGACAATCCGTGGCTGGTCGAACTGGTCGCTGGTCTGATCGACAAGGATGAACAACCGGAAGAAGTTGCTCACCGCGAAGCGCAGGAGGAAGCTGGGCTGGACATCAAGGCCCTGTGGCCGATGACCAAGTATTTCCCGTCGCCGGGCGGCAGCAACGAGTTCGTGCATTTGTACTTGGGGCGTTGCAGCACCGACGGCGTTGGCGGCCTGCATGGCCTGGAAGAAGAGGCAGAAGATATCCGCGTCACGGTCTGGGCCTTTGAAGATGCCTTGCAGGCCGTCCGTGACGGACGCATTGCCAACGCGGCGAGCATCATCGCCTTGCAATGGCTGGCGCTGAATCGCGCCGAAGTGAGGGGGTTATGGTCGTAAACAAGTTGCGCGATCGCTATCGGGTTGACCTCGTGGGGCTGCAAGCCGCCTGCGAGGCCAACTACGCGCGTCTGATGCGACTGGTCCCGGACATGCGCAACGAACCCGAGGCGCGGCGCATCGCCGTGACCCAGGGCGAGCAGATGCTCGGCGTGCTGGCCCTCGAAGTGCTGCAGACCTGCCCCTACACCACCACGCTGCAGGTGCGCCAGGAACACAGCCTGCCGTGGCTGCCGGTGCCGCAACTGGAAGTGCAGGTCTATCACGACGCGCGCATGGCCGAAGTGGTCAGTGCCGAACATGCACGACGCTTTCGCGGCATCTATCCTTATCCGAACGCGGCGATGCATCAGCCGGATGAAAAGGCCCAGCTCAATCTGTTCCTGGGGGAATGGCTGAGTCATTGTCTGGCGTTGGGGCACGAGTACGAAGTCGTACGCTAGTTGTGAACTGCGTCCGGTTCGGCGGTTTCCTCTTTCACTGATCCCCCAGCATAATTGCGGCACTTGATCGATTCCGTGCTTTTGCCTTGGGAGAACGCCTTGCCGAGCGTATCCACGTTGACCACCGCCGATCCGGCGTTGTTGGTGCAGTTGTCCGACAGCCATTTGTTTGCTGAAGCGAACGGCACGCTGTTGGGCATGAACACCCGCGAGAGCCTGCAAAAGGTCATCGAACTGGTGCTGGGGCAGCAGCCGCAGATCGATCTGATTCTGGCCACCGGCGATATCTCGCAGGACGGCACGCTGGAGTCGTATCAGCAGTTTCGCCAGATGAGCGCGCAGATCGACGCACCGGCGCGGTGGATTCCCGGCAATCACGACGAACCGATGATCATGGCAGAGGCGGCGGTGCAGAGCGCGTTGCTGGAATCGGTAGTCGATATCGGTAACTGGCGGGTGACGCTGCTGGATTCGGCGGTGCCGGGTTCGGTGCCGGGTTATTTACAGGACGATCAACTGCAACTGCTGGCCCGCTCGCTGAGCGAAGCGCCGGAGCGCCATCATCTGGTGTGCTTCCATCATCATCCGGTGTCGATCGGTTGCGCGTGGATGGAGCCGATCGGTTTGCGCAATCCCGAGGCGTTTTTCGAGGTGTTGGATCGCTTTCCACAAGCGCGCGCGGTGTTGTGGGGGCATGTGCATCAAGAGATTGATCGCCAGCGCAATGGCGTGCGCTTGATGGCTTCGCCGTCGACGTGCATTCAGTTCGAGCCGGGGAGTGAGGACTTCAAGGTGGGGGAGCAGGCGCCGGGGTATCGCTGGTTGCGGTTGTTGCCGGATGGGCGACTTGAAACCGGGGTTGAGCGTGTGACTGGGTTCGACTTTACGGTCGATTACGGGTCTGACGGTTACTGATCAGATCACAAGCCCCTCACCCCAGCCCTCTCCCAGAGGGAGAGGGGGCCGACCGAGGTGTCTTTCGCTATCCATCGACCTGAAGCAGCGTTGTCGATTATGGATTCACAGCACAGCGTTCAGGTCGATGTAGTTCGCAAATATCCCCCATTCGGTTCCCTCTCCCTCCGGGAGAGGGCTAGGGTGAGGGCAGCTCGTGATGTCACACCAAATTATCGAAACCACCCCCAATCCAATCTTCTCTCCCTGTAAACTCCGCAAACCCAAACCGACACCCAGGGAGCTCAAATGTCCGGTTCGATCCTCTATATCCACGGTTTCAACAGCGCCCCGGCCTCGAAAAAGGCCTGTCAGCTGGTCTCCGTGATGGAGCAGCTGGGTTTGAGCGACAAACTGCGTGTTCCGGCCCTGCATCACCATCCGCGCGAAGCCATCGGTCAGTTGGAGCAAGCGATTGCCGAACTGGACCGGCCGCTGCTGGTGGGAAGCTCACTCGGCGGCTACTATGCGACTCACTTGGCCGAGCGCCATGGCCTGAAAGCCCTGCTGGTGAACCCGGCGGTCAGCCCGCACCGGATGTTCGACGGCTATCTGGGCACGCAGAAAAACCTGTATACCGATGAAACCTGGGAATTGACCCACGACCACGTCACCGCTCTGGCCGAACTGGAAGTGCCGGCGCCTCAGGATGCGCAGCGCTATCAGGTCTGGTTGCAGACCGGCGATGAAACACTGGATTATCGCCTCGCCCAGCAGTATTACCGGGCCTGTGCCTTGCGTATTCAGGCCGGCGGCGACCACGGTTTTCAGGGTTTTGCCGGGCAATTGCCGGCGTTGCTGAGTTTTGCCGGCATTGGCGCCGATGTGTATCAGGCAATCGATTTCACCGCACTGTGAAGTCTTGCCCCTATTTCATGAATGACTGACGACGAGACCCTATGGCCACTCCCAGCGCTAGCTCTTATAACGCCGACGCCATCGAAGTCCTCTCGGGCCTCGACCCGGTGCGCAAACGCCCCGGCATGTACACCGACACCAGTCGGCCGAACCACCTCGCCCAGGAAGTCATCGACAACAGCGTCGACGAAGCCCTGGCCGGCCACGCCAAATCGGTGCAGGTCATCCTGCACGCCGATCACTCGCTGGAAGTCAGCGACGACGGTCGTGGCATGCCGGTCGACATCCACCCGGAAGAGGGCGTGTCGGGCGTCGAACTGATCCTCACCAAGCTCCATGCGGGCGGCAAGTTCTCCAACAAGAACTACCAGTTCTCCGGCGGTCTGCACGGCGTGGGTATTTCCGTGGTCAACGCCTTGTCGACCGAAGTGCGCGTACGCGTGAAGCGTGACGGCAACGAATACCAGATGACTTTCAACGACGGCTTCAAAGCCTCGGAGCTGGAAATCGTCGGCACCGTGGGCAAGCGCAACACCGGCACCAGCGTGTATTTCGCGCCGGATCCGAAGTATTTCGATTCACCGAAATTCTCCATCAGCCGCCTCAAGCACGTACTCAAGGCCAAGGCTGTGCTGTGCCCGGGGCTGTTGGTCAGTTTCGAAGACAAAGGCACCGGCGAGAAAGTCGAGTGGCATTACGAAGACGGCCTGCGCTCGTATCTGGTCGACGCCGTCAGCGAATTCGAACGCCTGCCAGACGAGCCATTCTGCGGCGCTTTCGCCGGTAACAAAGAAGCGGTCGACTGGGCGCTGCTATGGCTGCCGGAAGGTGGCGACGCGGTACAGGAAAGCTACGTCAACCTGATCCCGACGGCGCAGGGCGGTACCCACGTCAACGGTTTGCGTCAGGGCCTGCTCGATGCCATGCGTGAGTTCTGCGAATTCCGCAGCCTGCTGCCGCGCGGCGTGAAGCTGGCGCCGGAAGACGTCTGGGAGCGCATCGCGTTCGTCCTGTCGATGAAAATGCAGGAACCGCAATTCTCCGGCCAGACCAAAGAGCGACTGTCGTCCCGTGAAGCGGCGGCGTTTGTCTCTGGTGTGGTCAAGGACGCGTTCAGCCTGTGGCTCAACGCCAACCCGGAAACCGGTCTGGCGCTGGCTGAACTGGCGATCAACAACGCCGGTCGTCGCCTGAAAGCGAGCAAGAAAGTCGAGCGCAAACGCGTCACTCAGGGGCCGGCGTTGCCGGGCAAACTGGCTGACTGCGCCGGGCAGGACCCGATGCGTTCCGAGCTGTTCCTGGTCGAAGGTGATTCCGCCGGCGGTTCCGCCAAACAAGCGCGGGACAAGGAATTCCAGGCGATCCTGCCGTTGCGCGGCAAGATCCTCAACACCTGGGAAGTCGACGGCAGCGAAGTGCTCGCCAGTCAGGAAGTGCACAACATCGCCGTGGCCATCGGTGTCGATCCGGGCGCGGCGGACATGAGCCAGCTGCGTTACGGCAAGATCTGCATTCTCGCCGACGCCGACTCCGACGGCCTGCACATCGCGACGCTGCTCTGCGCGTTGTTCGTCCAGCATTTCCGCCCGCTGGTGGACGCCGGTCACGTTTACGTGGCGATGCCGCCGTTGTACCGCATCGACTTGGGCAAAGAGATTTACTATGCCCTCGACGAAGCCGAGCGCGACGGCATTCTCGACCGTCTGGTCGCCGAGAAGAAGCGCGGCAAACCGCAGGTCACGCGATTCAAAGGTCTGGGTGAGATGAACCCGCCGCAGCTGCGTGAAACCACCATGGATCCGAACACCCGGCGTCTGGTGCAACTGACGCTGGGCGAAGATTTCGCGCAAACCTCGGAAATGATGGACATGCTGCTGGCGAAGAAACGCGCCGGTGACCGCAAGACCTGGCTGGAATCCAAAGGCAACCTCGCCGAGGTGCTGGCCTGATGCGGTTTGGCTGGGCCTTGGCGGGTGCGTTGCTGCTGAGTGCAATGAATGTGTCGGCCGAGCCGTTGCAGGAGTTGCGCGTGCTCTCCGGGCACCCGGTCGACGGCATGCGCGGCGGTAACCTGTCGGGGCTGGCCATGTGTGGCGGCGAGTTGTGGACGGTGTCGGACCGCGATGACGATCAGATCTATCGGCTCAATACTGCCGATCAGGTCTGGCAGGCCGAAGCCTTGCACATCGACGTCCCCCTGGTGCCTGAGACCGGTTTGCCGTGGGGGTTGCGCTCGCGCAATTGGGCCGCGTCGTTCGTGCGCGGTGGCGATCTGGATTTCGAGGGCATCAGCTGCGACAGCGCCGGCAATCGCTACATTGTCAGCGAGGGCCATGCGGCGGTCTTGCAGGTGCCCGTCAGCGGCCCGGTCAACTGGCTGAAGATCTCGCCGATGATGGTTCGCGAAGCGCGGGCCAGCGGCATGCTCCTGCATTTCAATGCGATCTTCGAAGGCCTGGCGATCAGCCCGGCGGGTGATCAGATGTGGCTGGCCGCCGAGCGGCAAAGCCGTGGCTTGCTGCTGATCAAGCGCCAGCAGACGGTGTGGGATTGCGACGGTCGTTGCGTGCTGCTCAGCGAGGGCGGCAAGGAAATGCAGCCGTCGCAGTTCCCCAAGGCCAGAGCGGTCAACCGGGATTTTTCCGACCTTTCGTTGTTTAACGGCAAATTGTTTACCCTTGAGCGCAACGCCTTCCAGATCTGTCGGCGCGATGCGCAGACCGCCAAGGTCGAGCGTTGCTGGTCGTACGCTGCTGAACTGTTGCAGGCCAACCGCCGTTACTCGCAGAACTTCGGGTTGGAAGAGGCGCTGATCGTTGACGCTGATGGTGCATGGGTCGGCGTCGACAATAATTTCGGCCCGCGGGCCGACGGTGAGGTTCGGCCGATCGTCTGGCGCTTCGCCGCACCTGACGGTGGCTGGAGCGCCAAGCCATGAGCCAGCAACCGCCGGGCAAGCGCGCCGGTCGGGTGCTGATGATTCTGGCATGGTGCGCGGCACTGTTTCTGGCGACGCGGTTCTTTGGCCAGTGGGAGCAACGCCAGCAGAATCCGAACGTGGTAGTCAGTTCGGAGCAGGGTGAAGGGTTTATCGAGGTGAAACTGGCCGGCAATGCCCAAGGGCATTTTGTCGCCAGTGGTCAGATCAACGGTGAGCCGGTGGAGTTCATGCTCGACACCGGCGCGACCGATGTGGCGATCCCGGCGGATCTGGCCAAGCGTTTGAAACTGGAAGAAGGTTTCGGAGTGACCCTGAGCACGGCTAACGGCCTGAGCCAGGGCTATCGGACCAAAATTGCCCGCCTGCAACTGGGCGACATTGTGCTGCGGGATGTTCGCGCACTGGTGGCGCCGGGGCTGCATGGCGATCAGGTGCTGCTCGGTATGAGCGCCCTGAACAAACTTGAATTTACTCAGCGCGGTGGCACCATGCTGCTGCGCCAGACAACGAACCGATGAGGCCCGCATGAGCGACATCCTTGCAGACAGCTTAGACGGCGTAGAACGCCGATCGCTGGCTGACTTCACCGAAAGTGCCTACCTCAACTACTCCATGTACGTGATCATGGACCGTGCCTTGCCGCATATCGGCGACGGCCTGAAACCAGTGCAGCGGCGTATCGTCTACGCCATGAGCGAGTTGGGCCTGGACGCCGATTCCAAGCACAAGAAATCGGCGCGTACCGTCGGTGACGTGCTCGGCAAGTTCCACCCGCACGGCGACTCGGCGTGCTACGAAGCGATGGTGCTGATGGCCCAGCCATTCAGCTATCGCTACACGCTGGTCGATGGCCAGGGTAACTGGGGTGCACCGGACGATCCGAAGTCCTTCGCCGCCATGCGTTACACCGAAGCACGCTTGTCGCGTTATTCCGAAGTGCTGCTCAGCGAGCTGGGCCAGGGCACTGCCGACTGGGGGCCGAACTTCGACGGCACCCTGCAGGAGCCGCTGGTGTTGCCGGCGCGCCTGCCGAACATTCTGCTCAACGGCACCACCGGTATCGCCGTGGGCATGGCTACCGATGTGCCGCCGCACAACCTGCGCGAAGTCGCCACCGCTTGTGTGCGTCTGCTCGATGAGCCGAAAGCCACGGTCGAACAGCTCTGCGAACACATTCAGGGCCCGGACTATCCGACCGAAGCGGAAATCATCACCCCGCGCGCTGATTTGCTGAAAATGTACGAAACCGGCAAGGGCTCGGTGCGCATGCGCGCCGTGTACCACGTCGAAGACGGCGACATCATCGTCACCGCGCTGCCGCACCAGGTCTCTGGTGCCAAGGTGCTGGAACAGATCGCCGCGCTGATGCAGGCGAAACCGTCAAAAGCCCCGCAGATCGCTGACCTGCGCGACGAATCCGACCACGAAAACCCGTGCCGCATCGTGATCATTCCGGTCAACAGCCGCGTCGATCACGAAGCGCTGATGCAGCACCTGTTCGCCAGCACCGAGCTGGAGTCGACCTACCGGGTCAACGTCAACATCATCGGTCTGGACGGCAAGCCGCAGCTGAAAAACCTCCGCGCCTTGCTGGTCGAATGGCTGGAATTCCGCGTACTGACCGTGCGTCGCCGCCTGCAATTCCGCCTCGACAAGGTCGAGCGTCGCCTGCACCTGTTGGACGGTTTGTTGATCGCTTACCTCAATCTGGATGAAGTGATCCACATCATCCGTACCGAGGAACACCCGAAAGCCAAGCTGATCGAGCGTTTCGCCCTCAGCGAGATTCAGGCCGACTACATCCTCGACACCCGTCTGCGTCAGTTGGCGCGACTGGAAGAGATGAAGCTGCGCGACGAGCAGGACGAACTGCTCAAGGAACAAGCCAAGCTGCAAGCGCTGCTGGGCAGCGAAGCCAAGTTGAAAAAACTGGTGCGCACCGAGCTGATCAAGGACGCCGAAACCTATGGCGACGATCGTCGTTCGCCAATCGTTGAGCGTACCGAAGCCAAAGCGTTGACCGAACACGATCTGCTGCCGAACGAGAAAGTCACCGTCGTGCTGTCAGAAAAAGGCTGGATCCGTTCCGCCAAAGGGCATGACATCGACGCTACCGGCCTGTCGTACAAGGCCGGCGATGGCTTCAAAACCTCGGCGGCGGGGCGCTCCAACCAGTCTGCCGTGGTGATCGACTCCACGGGCCGCAGCTATTCGGTTGCTGCGCATACGCTGCCGTCGGCGCGTGGCCAGGGCGAGCCGTTGACCGGTCGTCTGACGCCGCCACCGGGCGCTTCGTTTGAATGCGTGCTGATGCCGGAAGACGACGCGTTGTACGTGATCGCTTCCGACGCCGGTTACGGCTTCGTGGTCAAAGGCGAAGACCTGCAAGCCAAGAACAAGGCCGGTAAAGCCCTGTTGAGCCTGCCGAACAACGCCAAAGTGATCGCGCCGCGCCCGGTTGCCGATCGTGAGCAGAACTGGCTGGCCTCGGTCACGACCGAAGGTCGCCTGCTGATCTTCAAAATCAGCGATCTGCCACAATTAGGGAAGGGCAAAGGCAACAAGATCATCGGTATTTCCGGTGAGCGTGTGGCCAGTCGCGAAGAATATGTCACGGACATCGCCGTACTTCCGGAAGGTGCCACTTTGGTGCTGCAGGCCGGAAAACGGACCCTGTCGCTGAAGGCCGACGACCTCGAACACTACAAGGGTGAACGTGGGCGTCGCGGGAATAAGCTCCCGAGGGGCTTCCAGCGGGTCGATGCGCTGCTCGTCGAAAACCTCAATTAGGCGTCCTAGAGGCGTCGATCCACGATTTAACGCGTAGATCGACGCTTTGGCGCTGGAGTCGGAACGCATATTCACGGATGATATGGCCTTTCCAAGCGCCGGCGTGGCCGAGCGTTCTTCATATTTATTGAGTATTTTCACTGTGGTCAGCCTTGTGGCGGCCACCTGGACGGGATGATGACAGCTCTGCGCCCCCTTATTTTCCTGCTCGCCGGCGTTTTGGGCCTGGCGGGTTGCAGCGTTCACCAGCCGGTGTCGCTGTATCAACTGGACAGCGGAAGTCCGGTTCAGCCTGCGCAAAGCGCAGGCATGGCGGTTTTGTTAGGCCCGGTAGTCGTAGCCGATTACCTGCAACGTGAGACCTTGCTGCAACGTCAACCGGACGGCAGTCTGCAAGCGGCGACCGACGGTCGTTGGGCTGGCAGCCTTTCGTCGGATATCGATCAGTTGCTGATGCGTCAGGTTGCTGGCCATCTGGACAGCCAGCGAGTGGTGCTGGCACCGGCCACTACGGGGTTCACTCCGGATGTGCAGGTGTTGCTGACCATCACGCGTCTGGACTCCGGTCAGAAACAACCGGCGATCCTCGATGCGCAATGGCGTCTGATCGACCGTCGTGGTCAAGTGCGCGATAACCGCATCGTGCATCTGCAAGAGCTGCATGCTGGTAGTACGGCTTCGCAGGTGCAGGCGCAGGGCATTTTGCTGCAGCGTCTGGCCGAGCAATTGTCGGTGGCGCTGAAACCGTTGGCCAATCAGCCACCGGTGGCCGAAGCGCCGCGTAAATCGGCACCGAAACCTGCCGCGCCGGCGGCGGAGGCCGAGAAGCAGCCGAAGATTCCGATGGCCTCGCCGATTCGGACTGACATGGAAGTGTTCCGCTTCTAAGCTGGATCGAGTCAGAACAGAGCCCGCCTTGTGCGGGCTTTGTTGTGTTTGGGGTTTGGTGGGGAAGATCAAAAGCCCCTCACCCTAACCCTCTCCCGGAGGGAGAGGGGACTGACCGAGGTGTCTGGCGCTATACATCGACCTGAAAGAGCCTGGCGATTATGGATTCGGTAGAGCAGGAGCGACCGAGGCGTCTGCGTCACGTGTCGACCTGAAAGAGCCTAGCGATTATGGATTCGGTTGAGCAGGGGCGGACCGAGGTGTCTGCGTCACGTGTCGACCTGAAAGAGTTTGGCGATTCTGGATTCACAGCAGGGCGCTCAAGTCGGTGTAACTCTCCAATATCCCCAAATCAGTCCCCTCTCCCTCGGGGAGAGGGCTAGGGTGAGGGGCTTTTCAGTCACCCACAAAAAAGCCCGCAGACAATCACTCGTCTGCGGGCTTCTGTGTTTCAGGCCCAAGGCTTACGCCCGACGCTCATGCATCCGCGCCAGTTGCCGTTCGAGCATCGACGGATAAGGCTCCATCAACCGCTCTACGCAGCAAGCACCCTCAGGGCTGGCGATCGGGCGGATCCGCGCACGCTGGCGGATCAGCGCGTCATCACTGATCTTGCGCTCAACCAGCAGCAGGTTGCGGCTGTGTTGCGACAAGGCCAGCGCGTCCTGGGCCGAATCGGTCAGCAGCAGATCAATCTGGCTCAGACCGAACAACTCATCACCCAAGGTCAGGCCCAATTGCAATTGCAGGGTGATGCCGCTGTCCGCGACTTCAATCTGCAACTGATGACCCAGCGCCCGCAGCAGTTCGCCGCAGCAGATCGCATTGGTCAGGTAATCGTCGCCACTGTCTTCGGTGTGGAACAGCATCAGCGTGCTGCCGTCGTTCAGGGTTTCGATTTCGCCCTGATACAGCGAAGCGGCCTGATCGAGGCAATCGCGATAGCGCTCCTGCAACTCTTCCAGGCGTGCCCGTGGCAAGCGGCGCAGTTGCTCCTGTGAACCCAGTTGCACGGCCAGTACGGCGGTGTGCTGCGGCACGCTTGGCGACGGTTGGCGGACGACGGGTTGCGGCGCGTCATTGAGCGACTCGTCGCGCAGGTCGGCGAACGCGTCATCGTCATCATCGTCTTCAACGGTGCTGACCAGATGTCGCGGTGCAGGTTTCTGCGCGGCCATCGGACGGGTTTCGTCGAAACTTGGATCACGCAAGTTGCGCACCTCGAATTCCGTCTCGTCCTCCTCATCCTCGAACTCGGGTTCCGGTGCAGGCTCCGGCGCGTAGTTGGCGTGCAGCTGACGCGCCAGATCGCCAATCTCATCCTGACGCTCTATGCCCGGTGTGTGCTCGTCAATCCGGCGCAGCCACACGCGCAATTGCAGCAACGGCGTCGACAGATAGCGGCCCATGCGCAGGCTCAAGGCCAGCGACAGCGCCAACAGAATCGCACTGAGAATGCCCATGCTTTGCAGGCTGATGGTCATCGGCTGCTGGAACTGATCCATGTCCAGGCTGATGCGCAGTTGCCCGGCGGTCACGTCCTGGAAAGTGATCTTGCTCTCGTACATGCCTTCGGCTTCGCCCAACAGGCTGTGCTTGGGGCGCTGACCGGATTCGGCGAGGATACGGTTATCCACGCTGTAGATCGCCGCGTGGGCCACCAGTTTGTTTTTGGTCAGGTTGTTGAGCAGCACGTTGAGGCTGAGGATGTCGTTGGACACCAACAGCTCCGTGGCGGACGTGGCGGTCTGCGTGGTCAGGCTTTCACCCAGCGCATCGGCTTGCTCGTGCATGGCCTGCTTGAATTGCAAGCCCATTACCCCGGCATAAATCACCAGGGCCAGAGCGACCAGGATCACGTTATGGCTGGCAATGCGCAATGCAATCGGTACACGGCGATGACGCAGTGCACGGAAGATCAGCAGGAAGAAGTTATCGGTTTTAACTGGCGTGGGCCGGTTCACTGAGCTCGGCTCTTTTGTCCGTGAAGTTGACGCGCAGTATAGCGACAGGCCCTAGACCGGCAAAGCGCTCCCGGTGCCCGATGGTCACTGAAAGTGGGTAGAATGCGGTTTTTTTCCAGTTGCGGGGGTGCGCGTTGCGCGAAATCGTCCTGATTAACATCACGGGAGTCGACCGTCCGGGTCTGACTGCGGCCATTACCGGCGTTCTGGCACAAGGTGGTGTGAACATTCTCGACATCGGTCAGGCGGTGATCCACGACACCCTGTCGTTCGGCATCCTGGTTGAAATTCCCGATTCGGAGCAGGGTAAATCCGTGCTCAAGGACATTCTGTTCAAGGGCTACGAGCTCGACCAGCAGGTGCGCTTCACCCCGGTGTCCGAAGAGGATTACCAGCAATGGGTGGGCAATCAGGGTAAAAAACGCCACATCGTTACCCTGCTGACCCGCAAAGTAACCGCCGGTCAATTGCAGGCGGTCAGTTCGATCACGGCTAAATACGGTTTGAATATCGATCACATCGACCGTCTGTCGGGTCGTATGCCGCTGGACACGCCGGCCGATAAGGGCAAAGGCTGCATCGAGTTTTCCGTGCGTGGCGAAGCGGCCGATCCGCAGGCGCTGCGAGCCGAATTTCTCAGCGTGGCCCAGGAACTGAATGTCGACATCGCCTTCCAGGAAGATTCGCTGTTCCGGCGCAACCGTCGCCTGGCGGTGTTCGACATGGACTCGACACTGATTGAAGCTGAAGTCATCGACGAACTGGCCAAGGCTGCCGGCGTGGGCGAGCAGGTGTCGGAAATTACCGAGCGGGCGATGGCCGGCGAACTGGATTTCCGCGCCAGCTTCAAAGAGCGTCTGGCTTTGCTCAAAGGTCTGGATGTCAGCGTGCTGGATTCGATTGGCGCCTCGCTGCGTCTGACCGAGGGCGCGGAAACCCTGTTCGCCGAACTCAAGCGTCTGGGCTACAAAACCGCGATCCTGTCCGGCGGCTTCACCTATTTTGCCAAGCAGTTGCAGGCCAAACTCGGCATCGACTATGTGTTCGCCAACGAACTGGAAGTGGTCGACGGCAAGTGCACCGGCGTGGCGATCGAGCCGATTGTCGATGCGCAGCGCAAGGCTGATCTGTTGAAAGAGCTGGCGCACAAAGAAGGTTTGCGTCTGGAGCAGACCATCGCGGTCGGCGACGGCGCGAATGACCTGCCAATGCTGGCGATTGCCGGTTTGGGCGTGGCGTTCCGCGCCAAGCCGTTGGTGAAACAGTCGGCGAAGCAGGCGATTTCCACCCTAGGGCTGGATGGTGTGTTGTATCTGCTGGGCTTCCGCGATCGTGATGGGCAGCTCTGAGATATCTATCGTCTGACTGGCCTCTTCGCGAGCAGGCTCGCTCCCACAGTTGAAATGCATTCCAATGTGGGAGCGAGCC
>NZ_JBSVXS010000102.1:0-19211 GCF_054070155.1 Pseudomonas sp. SDT291_1_S447 | reverse complement strand
GCCTGCAATGGTTCCACGACCCGGCCGGCAATCTGCTGCGCGAACACCAACATTATCTCGGCCTGGAAAAACCCACCGTCGCAATCTGGCAGCACGAGTACGACGTGCTCAACCAACGAGTCGCCAGCGTTCGCCCCGACGGCCACCGCGTCAGTTGGCTGACTTACGGCAGCGGCCACCTGCTCGGCCTGCGTCTTGATGAACACGAACTGATCGGCTACGAACGCGACGACCTGCACCGCGAAGTCGCCCGCCATCAAGGCAACCACCTGCTGCAAACCCAAAGCTGGGACCCGGCCGGCCGTTTGCAAGAACAACTGCTGGGACGCAGCGACGACAAATCTACGCTGCTCAAACGCGAGTACAGCTACGACGCTGCCGGGCAACTGACCGACATCAACGACAGCCGCCGCGGCCCGCTCGCCTATCGCTACGATCCCGTTGGCCGACTGCTCAGCGCCACCACACGCCAAGGCGTGGAAACCTTCGCCTTCGACCCGGCCGGCAACCTGCTCGACGACAAGGCGACAGAAATTCGCCGCCCACTGGACCTGACCCCACCGCGCAGCAAACTGGTCGACAACCTGCTGCGCGAATACGCCGGCACCCACTACGACTACGACGAACGCGGCAACCAGATTCAGCGCTGGCACAACGGCCAACGCAGCGACCTGCGTTGGGATCTGTTTGATCGATTGGTGCATTTCGAAGATCCGCGTCTGAGCGTTGACTTCGCCTACGACGCACTGGGACGCCGCCTGCACAAAAACTCGCGCGTGCATTACAAACAACGTCCTGAAGCCGGCTCTCTCTGGAACAGAAACGAGCACGCGCGCAAGCAGCGCGAACTCGGCTGCGGCTTCACCTTGTACGGCTGGGATGGCGACAACCTCGCGTGGGAAAGCAGCCCGGCACAAAGCGATGGCGAGCCCGGCCGCACGGTGCACTACGTCTTCGAACCGGGCACTTTTGTTCCTGTTGCGCAGGCTGTGCGGCACGCGCCAATCGATCTGATCGGGTTGCCGGATTACAGCGGTGAATACAGCCTTGATGAAGATCCGGTGTGGAATCACAAGGCAACGGCATTACCGTTTGATGCGTTGGCCTGGTATCAGTGTGATCACCTCGGCACGCCGCAGGAATTGACGGACTCGCACGGCAACCTCGCCTGGACCGCGCAGTACAAGGCGTGGGGGCAGGTGACGGAGCAGCGTTCGGAATGGGCGCGGCAGCATGGGGTGGTGAACCCGATCAGATTCCAAGGGCAGTATCACGATCATGAGACAGGGCTGCATTACAACCGGTATCGGTACTATGATCCGGGGGTTGGTCGGTTCATAAGCAAAGATCCGATAAGTTATACCGGAGGCATTAACCTTTATGCCTATGCAGCGAATCCGGTTGAGTGGGTGGATCCATTGGGCCTTTGGGGCTCAAACCCGATAACAAAATATCGTCACAATGAGAACGGATCGCTGAAGAGCGTAACCGCGAAAATTCGACCGGAAGATTTGGGAACTGGGACAAATACCAACACCAGTTCACGGGGGTTTGCGCGTAACTTGGGCTGTAATACGGACGACGCTGGCCATGCCATCGGAAATCGACTGGGTGGAAGCGGTGGTAAGGGGAACATTTTTCCTCAAGCCCCTAGTGTTAACCGTGGTGAGTTCCGTGACTTTGAGGGAGATATTGCCGAAGCTGTTAAAGGCGGTAGTAACGTAATAGTACGTGTCACCCCTCAGTACGATGAAGGTGCCACTCGACCTCATTCTGTTCTGTACCAGGCGAGAGTTGACGGGAATACTGAAAGTCGGCTATTCCACAACCCTTGTTCGTGCGATTGTTGATAGGAGTGTTTTATGTCACCTAGTGAGCGATTACAAAATTTTCTTTCGCAGATGCATGAGTGGGAGGTGGGATTTCATGCCGAGAAGCGATGCGACGCATATAAGACGGATTCGGGGTATCGGACTAAGGCGAATGAAGCAGCAAAATCAAGGTTGGAAGCGATATTCTCTGAAAATCTGAGTGTGAAAGCTTCAATTGCCCTTGGATCAGCAAGGCTCGATACATTAGGTACTGGACAGCCTCCGGAGTATGAACAGACCATTTTGACTGATACCGAAGAACAGTTAGATAAGGAAACGAATATTCAGGCAGTCAGAAAAAAAGGGCTGAAACAACGTTATCGATACACCGTGATCGTAGAGCGTGATGAACCAAAAATTGATGGGGTTAGCGTTTGGCGCGCTAGCAGTGAGAAATGGGAGCGTCGTCATGCGATTTAGCCCTAAACCGGTCTCTGAAGAAAATCACCTGTGCACGAGTTGATGAAAACTGCTCTGGGACAGACCACGTTTCTGAAGGTTTTTTAAGCGTGGTTTGCCTGATTCGAAAGCTTGAATTGTTCGTGGACAGACCGGGTTTTTTGAATCTTTGATAGATATTACCAAAAGTTCAATGTCTAGCACGGTAATGAATGGCGACCCTGACTCGGTATCAATACGTCAAAGCGACCGGGCGCCTATCGAAGACTTTGATCAGACTTGGAGTGGTTGAACTATCCCGGATGAGCAATTTTTAAATGATGCTGGCTGAAATTTATAGAAAAATTATAAGCAAAGAACCCTATAAAGATATGGGTGTATTCTTTGAGAGTTACGAGAGCTTCGAAGAGATACCGCTTGTGTCTAGATACAAGCGGTTGGATTTTCTAAAAAAAGAGATGAGTAACGATAAGGTTTCGGAAGTGCTGGCGGGGGGCGCTATCTTTTTGATGAATCTGATAAAGATAATGCGCGAAACGGACAAGTGTAGTTTCTATGCCATCACTTTTACGGATTTTCATGGAATAGATGAGCGGGAGGTTATTGTCCCCAATATTTTTGTTTATCCCGGGGCGGCTTCAGTTGGATTTATCGATAAGATAAAAGAAAAAAGCGCAATAACCGTGTCGAAAGAAATGAAAGAGGTGATAAATAAATTTCATAAAATAGGTGGCGAAGCTATCTTCGATTTTTATGAAAGTAGATTTTATGACCCCGCATGTGATGAGGAAATTGTTAGGGTCTTTGCCGTACCCAAAGAGGTGGATAATAGGGTTGGCAAGTCGAGCTTCCGAAGTCTTATACCTTAAAGCGCTATGGGTGAATAAAACTGGGATGAATTCAATTGATTTTAAGAGATATAACGTCGGCTCGATTATTCGTCCAGCAGATAATTCCGTCGCGCTTAAGCAGCAGATCGGATTTTTGGTAAAAGCTGTGGATGCATTGGATATCAAATTCTCTGATTGCGAGAATGATCCTTTGCGTCTTGCTAAGGGCTATGTGGATGGCAGGATACCCATTGAAACCTGTAAGGCTGAGGCTGCGGTTTGGTGGGCAAAAATCGATGAGAAAGGCGCAATACGAGGCTTTCAAGACAGGGACGTATTACTGGCGCGGCTAGCTATCTGCCTGCTGTCAAAAGATGAAGATGATGTTTCTGTAATGGGAGATAATCTTTCATGGTTTTTTGAGGTGCTGGGATTCTTGAAAGTGGATATGACGATGCCAATGAGAATGATGATTGAGTATTTTGAATTTAAATGAATTTAAAGATCGCTAGGCAGGGAACAGCGTAGTAGCAATATGAGGCGAAACTTGCCGGTTGCGCTGGGACGGCGACAAGCTTACCTTTGAACGCCGCCCGACACAAAGCGACGGAGAACCAGGTCGCACCGTTCGCTACGTCTGTGAACGTGCACTTTTCCTGTTGTTCAGGCTGTACGGCATGCGCCAATCTTACAAAGATCCCATAGCTCCAGCGGGCCGATAAATGAATTTTGATCATATTATTTTTATTGCGAGCACCGACTGCTTTTCAGCAAAGCTCTTAGGGGACCGTTTTGCTGATAATCTTGATGGTATAAAAAATATCGCCAGAGCGGCGACTCTGGAGTTAATGAATGGAGATGCTGACTATTACTACGATGCAGATTTTAGAGAGGAAAGAATAAGTAAGACAAAAAACGAATTTTTCCAAAAGCTATCGATGCTTAGCGATTCAATTTCTGGAAGGTTTGCTGAGCTTGACTCAATTGTTAGCCAGCGAACACTAAGCGAGAGCGCCAATTCGATTCAATTTATAAAGAGCGTGTCTGCCAGAATATACTGTTTGAATACCGACGACTTTCAGATTGAAATTTCTGACGAACTAATCGAAGCAGTCATTCAGGCTCAGCTTGTGGAAGTGCCTTTAGACACAGAAACAGATCTTGCTTGGGAAGAAATTCATGAGCGATGGGAGTATTCATCATTCGAGTGGGATAAATACATAAAAAGTATTATGAAAGACGTTCCTGACGCGATCTGTGCGATATTTAACGATCTTTACAACTCGCCAATTTCTTTAAGCTACCTGAATGTCTGGAGTGAAAGATTGTCAAGAAAACACTTTATGACTCTGATTAAGGCCATTAAAGATGAAGCTTTCTTGGAAATGGAAAAAATCGATAAGGATTACGCAGAGCTGGTCAGGCCTACTATGAAACAGTTTTACGGCTGAAGGGTTTTTAACGGGCAGATCACGGTTTTAATACTATTTAAATCCAGTCTGTGCCTGTTAAGTTTCTGCGAGTAAAGTTGGTGGCGAAGTTCGAATAGGGCAGAGCTTGTTGAGAAAGAAAGTTGCTGAAAACAAACCTACCGGCGTTTTCACATGCTGGCGCTGCCAACACACAACAAGTAATCCAGACGATATGCACTTAGGACACAAGAATGTGCCCACCTGAAAAGGAGGAATCCTTGAAGACGTCAACGTGGATCTTGAGGGAGCATTGTGTAACCTTAGCGCAGAGAATAGTGGTTACGTCAAGGAAGGGATGTCGTGTGTTGAACGTGGAAGCTGTGGAGCCCCTTATGGAAGATAAGCAATCACCTGTGCTGATTCAGGTATATATGGCAGACGACGATGGCGCAGTCCGTGAGGAACTGCTCGCTCGTCAAATTGGTGAAGATACTTACGAGCTACTCTCATCGCCTGGATTAGCGCAAAATCTGGCGAGAGGAGATATTGTTTCAATTAAGGATAAAAATGCACCTGCAGAGGTACTAAAGCGAGGCGGTAACTTCTGTATTCAAATCTATGCAGATTGTATTTCCCCGGAGGATGTAACTGCGCTTGAGAGTGATGTCATTCGAGAGTTAGATGGTACATTAGATGGTTTATGCGAGGGAGTGCTCGCATTAGCTATCCCTGCAAAGAATGGAATGGAGAAAATCAACGCTTTTTTTGATAAGTTTCGTGAAAAAACCGGCATCGAATATTATTATGCGAACGTCTATAAAAATCTTGACGATGACAGTGACGAGACGCTTTTGTACTGGTGGTTGGATAGCTGACGGCTGATTAGTGAATGGCTTACAGCTATCTGCTTGAGCTTGTTTTTAATTAATAAAGTTCTCGGAGATAGACTGCGTTTGGAGAGTTAATTAAGCGTAGTCTGTCCCGGTAAAAAACGACCCGGTAAAAACGACACCCAGGCTCGTGGCTACTTCGCCGGGATTAAAGCCAGCGTGGGTGCCAGTACCTCAATACCTTCCAAGAGATGGGTTGATAAATGAGTTTACCCACTAATCACCAAGCTTATGCCAAGACCAAATTGCTTGTAGAGGCCATCGATCGACGTGACTCGTCTACGCTTGAGCAAGATTTTGGAATATCCAGATCGGTTGCTGATGAGATTTATGAGTGTATCGATGATTATTTAGTTGAAGTTACGAAGAGCTGGTCAGGCCTACTATGAAATAGTTTTACGAATGAAGAACTTTTAACTGGCGGGTCACGTTTTTAATACTATTTAAATCCAGTCTGTCTCTGTTGAGTTTTGATTGGAGGCAGTACAGCCCCATTGCCCTACCTGCTCTCGTCAGCAGGGGGGGGCACGCTTCGGTATTTTCACTGTATGAAAAGTAAACTAGGAATTTAGCTATGAAGCAGGCCGATCTGATCACTCCTGATGAATCTCAAAAACAGGTGTGTGCTAAATATGGATTACCCTTACATGCCCCTGAGGAAATGGTCGCTATTGCCTTGGATACCCTGCATAAGTCTCCAATTTACGGGACTAGGGTCAAACTACCTGAGGGGGGTACGATCAGTTGGTTTATTCACTGTGGAGAGCATTCGCCTGTTAGTGGTTTTTACCAAGCGCTTCACACCGGGCATTTAATGGAGGAGCTTCCGGAGGTAGTGAAATATCTTTTCCTGCCTGAAGGTGCGAAATTCATTATCGACAGAGAGGGTTACGAGGATGTCTGGATGGCTGAGCTGGATCCAGCCGAATGAGTGAACTCCCCCCGGAAAGATCATAATTTTCAGGGTTTATTTAAATATGATTTGGTCCTTGAAATTTGCCTAAAGGCCATGCGAGAGTTGTGTCCCATTAGCTGGAGTCTTTGGAGCTGAGGCCGAAGGAGCATAAGTGCGCAATAAACCGGGCACACACTATTTCACGTCGAGTAGCGCGGCTTGGGTACTGGTACAGTAAAAATTGAAAACTGTTCTGGGACAGACCACGTTTCTGAAGGTTTTTTAAACGTGGTTTGCCTATTAAAGTCTAGTCGGTTTATCACCCTGAGCGTATAGAATGAAAGGTACCTTTCACAAGATTGTCTTTGAGTTGACTCCTGACAAGGATGATTATCCCCCGGTCGCCGCTGAAACTATTTGGGGCATCTATGCCGGTGATGGCACCTATACCTTAGACAATACTCCCTATTACGTTTATGGCGTGAGTAAGGGAGATTCCGTGGAGGTAAAGTCCAGTGGCGATGAGATGATAGCTGTGCGTGTCGCAAAACAGGGTGGCCATTCGACTGTCAGAGTTTTTGGCAGTAATACTGAAGAGAAAAGTAAAATAATCGCTCATCTTCATCAGTTAGGTGCCTCGTGCTCAGTTAGTCAGGAAATGTCGCTGTTTACAGTGGATATTCCCTCAGATTGTGATTTTTTCGCAATCGACAGATATTTGTCTGATATTGCTGATGGGGAAAATATTGCATATGAGGATGCTTGTCTGCAGCACTCAGATATCGAGTCATTTCGTCTAGGGGAGTGCCTGTCATTGGCTTCTTTACCACTACTAGCTCATTGATTGAGTAAGCCCTAAGGGGGGGCATGGAGACAGGCCGTGATCTGGAGTTTATTAATCGTAGTCTGTCCCTATTAATACGCTGGAGCACCTGGCTACAGTGGTTAATTCAGTCTGGACGATGATCCGTTATGGCACCAGAAGGTTGCCGTCCAGCCTGTAGATGTATTGAGTTGGTATCAATGCGACCAACTCGGAACGCCGCGGGAGTTGATGGATGCGCAGGGAGATATCGCCTGGAGCGCCGACTACAAAGCCTGGGGCTCGGTTCAAGAACAACGCTCTCCGGTGGCACGGCAACAGGGCGTGACCAATCCGATTCGGTTTCAGGGGCAGTACCATGACCACGAAACCGGACTTCATTACAATCGACACCGCTATTACGATCCTGATACCGGTCGTTTCATCGGGCAAGACCCGATCAGTTATGCCGGTGGATTGAATCCTTACACTTATGCACCCAATCCTACCGGTTGGATCGATCCGCTTGGGCTGGCTAAAACGTGCTGCTGTGGTGAGCCCTACGTGAACCCGGATGCACGCTGGCGCCAGGTGATGGAAGATCCGATGCTTGCCGCAGATCACCGGGGAATTCAACACCGCTATTGGCGGAAACGAGGCGGATGCTGGACTGCACAAATGCCCAAGTCCGGCTACCCGGGAACGGGTAAGTTAAGTCTGCCTAAACGAGGGGCGCTGCCGTAACGGAGAATTTATGTCCAAGACACGCGTAATCGGTACATCGACAGACGCTATTCAAGCGGCAGAAAAGGAACTCGGCCGAACACTGCCAAAATCCTTTTCGGATTGGCTTTTGGCAAATAACGGGAAGTCCTTGGGGGCGTTAACGATATTTCCTGTGCTTGAAGCTCGTGACCCACGGAAGACGTGGGAGTCGATCGTTCACCACTTTAAAAAAGACTGGCAGGAGTGGTTGGAGAATTTTTCCGATACCTCCACCGATTTCTCGGCACTTCTTCCGTTCGCCGAGTTTGGCACAGGGGACTATTACTGCTTCAACTATGCGGTAAAAGGGAAAACCGGAGAGCCTGTCGTTGTGATGTGGTCCCATGAAACGGGTGAGATTGATCAGGTGGCGGACAGTTTTGAAGCGTTTCTTGCGATGCCGGGACGGCCGGGCTGATTGATTCCGGACCACAAGTCAAAGGAGTGACAACATGAAAGACGCCATTCGTTTGGGCGACTCCACCACGCACGGTGGGAAGGTCCTTGAAGCCTTTTCTCAGACCGACCTCAACGGCAAACCGATTGCCGGTGTCGGTCACAAGGTCAGTTGCCCATTGTGCAAAGGCATATTCCCGATCGCCGAGGGCAGCAGCACCTACACCGTCGACGGCACGCCCATCGCCCTCGACGGCATGAAAACCGCCTGCGGTGCTGCGCTGATTGCGAGCGGGCCGAAAGGCGCCGTAATCAGCTAGGCACTTAATCATTCTGGATTCAATCAATACACCCGCTGTAAACCTTAAAGGACTAAACATGAAATATACCGCTTTGATCTTCGCCTTGACTGCAGCCCTGGGCACCGCCAGTTTCGCCCATGCGGAAGAGATGGATCCTGCAGCGCTGAAAAATGCCTACGACATGGGCCGCAACTCGGTGGGTTTGATCAACCACTGCGTCGACAAGGGTTTCTTGAAAGCTGACAGTACAAAAAACGCTAACAAGATGGCCGCGTTTATGGCGGGCATGCCGGGGCAGGTGGACAAAAGTGACGGCGACAAGATCGAAGCTCAGGGACGCAAAGGCGAAGTATTGGTAAATGGTGAATACCAGAAGCTCGAAGGTAACCTGCCGCCGACCCTTAGTCTCAAGCAGTGGTGCGAGCAGGCGGATCAAGGCATGCGTAATGGCCTGGAGCAAGCAGGTTTGTAACTGAATCTGACCCTGTGGTCTGGCTCGAAAAACGCTCGCTGATTGCGAGCGTTTTTTTGCGCTGCAGATGCTTGATCCTGCGGAAAGTGTGCTCGTCTTGGCCTTGCGTTCTCCAAGTCTGAAAATACCAACTAAGGTCTATATCGGTTAACCAAAACTGAATAGTCCTTTGGTGTTGCCAGTTGTCCGCCCGCGATGGAGAACGTCAGACAAGGAGGTTGTCATGCAAGGCACTTGCGATCATTCCCCAAAAGGCTTTGCCCCGCAGCTTCTTCGCCGGGCCGTATTGGTTGCCATGGCCAATGCCTTGGCCCTGGCGGACGCGCAGGCGGCGTGCGGGCCTTTGGCTGTCGGTACCTACAATGTTTCGCAAACCTGTACGCCCGCTGCCGGTGTCGATGCCTCGATCAGTACTCAATCGGGCACTGCCATCACGACCACGGCCGGCTCTTCGTTGCTGGTACGCGGCAACAACAGCAACTCGACGTTGACCGTCAGCGGCACCACGGTCAACAGCACACCACCAACCGCCGCCAATGCGCTGTTCTCCAACGTAATTGGCAGCAGCGGCAACGCGACATTGACGGTCGATGGCGGCACCAACACCGTCAACCTTGGCGGTAGCGGGCTGGATGCCATGGCGATCACTAATGCCGGTAGCGGCGTGTCGACGGTCTCGGTCAGTTCCGGCACCACGCTGAACATTCTCAATACCGTGGTCGGCAACGAACACGACGGCATCGACGTGAATGCCAGTGGCGGCGGGGCGATCAATGTTTCGCACCAAGGCAACGGCCAGATTACCTTGCTCGGCGGGAACGGCGTCTGGACCAAAGCCACGGGCAGCGGCGACACCACTGTCAACGTCGGCGCCGGGGTCAGCATTCTGGTCAATAACGACGATGCGCTGTCGGCGGGCCTGCCGATCATCGACGACACGTTGCCCACCGCCGGTATCGGTAACCACGCCGGTGTCCACACCCGCGCGGTCAATGGCAACACCACGCTGGTCAATGCCGCCACGGTCCGGGCCATTGGCATGAACGCGTTTGGCCTTTTCACTGAAGGCGGCGCCGGCAATACCGGCTTGACCAACAGCGGCACGCTCAGCACCGATGGCCTCAACGGTTTCGGCATTCGCTCGTTCTCCACGGTTGGCAGTATCGACATCGTCAACAACGGCGCCATCACCACCACCGGCGGCGGCGCGCACGGTATCTATGCCAACGATAACGTCGGTGCGACCGGCTCGATCAGTATCGAAAACAATGCCGCCATCAACGTCGGCAGCACGGCGAACACGGCCGGCTCGCGGGCGATCTACATCATCAAGCGCGGCACCGGCGACGCCACCGTGACCGGCAGTGGCAACCTCAATGTGTTCGGTGGCGTGAACACCACGCGGGCCTACGGCATCATCGTCAGTGCCGAGAACAACAACGTCCTGATCGATTACTCCGGCAACATATTCGCCAGCGGGTTTGGTGCGGGCGGGATTCGGGTCGATTCGACCGGTGGCAACGTTCGGGTCGATTATTCCGGCAGCCGCATTGAAACGATAAACAGCAACGCCAATGGCATCTATGCGTCGACGCAATCGCCGAATGGCACGGTGGACGTCAATGCCAGCGGCACCATTGTCACGCACTCCAACGCCGGTTCGGGCGATGGCACTGGCATCGGTTCCTTTGGGATTCAGGCGCTGACACTGGGTGGCAATGTCGGCGTTACGTTCAGCGGGCCGCTGATTGACGTCAACGGTCAGGGCGCGGCGATTCTGGCGGGTAATGCGTTCAATTCCGGCTCGGGACTGGGCACGCTCAATGTCAGCAACAGCGGCGAACTGATCGCTCGCGGCGACCAGCAGCGCGGCATTCGCACGTTGTCGGTCAGCGGTGCGCAGACCCTCGTCAACAGCGGTGCGATTCAAACCCTGGGTGCCAGCAACAGTCAGGGGATTCTCGCCGAAGCCTCCGGTGCCGCCAGTGTTTCGCTGACCAACAGCGGGGCGATCACCGCGAAGGGCACCGGCTCATCGGCGATTGCTGCGTTGAGCGAGGGCGGCACGGTCGCGGTCAGCAACACCGCGGCGATTCAGGGCGGGCGCGCGGATAGCAGCGGCGTCGCCCTCGGCGGCGCCACGCAGACGTTGAACAACGCCGGCGCGATCGGCGCGCTCAGCGATGCAGCCGTGCGCGCCGATGCCACCACGCCGGGGACGAATTTCACTCTCAACAACACCGGGCAGATGACCGGTTCGGTCAATGCCGTCAGCGCAGCCAGCGCTGTGAGCAATAGCGGTTCCTGGACGCTGCGTAACTTCAGCGACACAACGGGCAGCGGTGTACGCGATACCTGGGGCGTTGCGACCAGCAATCTGGGCACATCCGGCAGCAACAGCATCGACAACAGCGGGGTGATTACCCTGGCGGCGCAGCCTGCAACCGGCATCAGCAGTTTCAATAGCAACGGCGCCTATTTGCCGTTGGGGCAAGCGGCGAATACCCCGACGTTTGGCGGCGTGGTGCAGGGGCAATTACTCGGTGTGAACCGCTTCACTCACAGTGGCACTCTCGATCTGGCTGGCGGCAGTAATACTGTCGGCAATGTGCTGCTGATCAGCGGCGCAAGCACCGCCGGCACCAACGGTGGCGGAGTGTTCGTCAGCAATGGCGGACGGGTGTTGCTCAACAGCACGTTGAATGAAGGCGGGGTGAACAGTCGCTCCGACATGCTGGTGGTGGACTCGACCAGCACCGTCGACAACCGCGCGACCGGGCTGGTTGTGACCAATGTCGGCGGACAGGGCGATCTGACTCAGGGCAATGGCATTGCCGTGGTCGAACTGCTCGACAAAACCGAAGGATCGAGCGACCCGAACGCCTTCCAGCTGGCCCGGCGAGTGGTCGCCGGCCCCTATGAATATCGCCTGCAACAAGGCGCCGAGGACGGCACCGGTAAAGACACCTGGTACCTGCGTTCGGACGCCCTGACGCCGGACGATCCGCCCGGCCCTGGTCCAGACCCCGATCCAGCACCGTCACCGACACCGACACCGAACTATCGCCCGGAGGTCTCGCTCTACGGCGCAGTCCCGGCACTGGCGCTGGTGTATGGCCGGACGATGGTCGATACCTTGCATGAACGGGTCGGCGAAGAACGCCTGAACGCCGGCGAGCCGTTGCCCAAAGAAGACCAGTCAACACTGGCGCCGTCGATGGGCTGGGGCAGAGTGATCTACCGTAGCGGCAAACAGGACGGCGATCGCAAAAACGCCCTTGGCAACACCCCGGAATACAACTACGACCTGACCGCCTTTCAGGTGGGCACCGACCTGTACCGCAAAGTCAGAACCGACGGCAGTCATGAACAGGCCGGTATCTCGTTATCGGCCGGCACCATCAATGCCGGCGTCAGCCACTACACCCGCCGCGCGGCCGGCGAAGATACGTTGCGCGCCTATGGCCTGGGTGCCTACTGGACGCACTTCGGCCCCTCTGGCTGGTATCTGGACGGCGTGCTGCAGGTCAATCGCTTCGACATCGAAGCCAAACCCAACGACCTCGAAAAACTCAAGACCCACGGCTGGGGCTACACCGCCTCGCTGGAAAACGGCTACCCGTACGAAGTCGACAAAAACTGGTACGTCGAACCGCAATTGCAGGCGATCTACAGCTACGTCGACCTGGACAGCAGCGACGACGTCGGCGCGAACGTGCGCTTCAAAGACGTTGATTCACTGATTGGTCGAGTCGGCGTGCGCATCGCCAAGGACTGGGACACCGAAGGCGTCGACAACAGTCAGCGGCGTACCAATGCCTGGATTCGGCCGAGCGTGTGGCATGAATTCAAGGGCAAACCGAAGACCGAGTTTTCATCGGAGTCGGGTTATATCCCGTTTGAATCGGATATTCAGGGAACGTGGGGAGAGGTGAATCTGGGGGTGGACTATCAGGCCAATCGGCGCACGACGTTTACGGCGTCGGCGGGGTATCGGCAGGGGTTTGATGGGGATAGTCATGGGTATGATGCGATGGTGGGGTTCAAGATTGATTTTTAGGGAAGGGGACGTTCGTCAGTGATCGACGGGAAGATTCGTCTTTTGAAAAGGTTTTCCGAATGGCGAAGAAACGTTTTCCTGCTTTGAGAGTTTCTTGGATATCTGGAACATGTTACGCGGAACTCAGCCGTTTTTGATGCAGAAGCAGTGCATCAGAAACCATGCGCCCGCAGCCATGTTATGGTTTCGAAGCCAATTCAAAACCCACGGAAAACAATCATGGAGCAGCTCCGCCTCACCACCGCGGAATATCACACCTGCGACAACTTCTGGAGTCTGTTCAAGGCAGAAGACGGCTCGGTCTATATCCTCGTCGAGTGTGAAGCGTCCTTTGTGGGCTACCAAGCCATGATCAAGCTCAACGCAGAGGAGTTGCGCGACTACCACGGTTTGGGCTGGCTATCGATTCAGCACCTGGCGAACCGGATCAATTATTTTGTCAGTGACTACAACGGTCGCAGGATCACCGGGCCTTTGCTTGAGCAAGCCAATCAGCTTTCGACGCGCTAGTTCTGTTGGCACAGCCCCTTGGAATCTGCCAACCCGCCCTCATAACCATCGCTATACCCAACACCCCGAAGAGGAAAGACACGCCATGACCACTCAAACCGAAACCGCCATCCTCGCCGGCGGCTGCTTCTGGGGCATGCAGGATCTGCTGCGGCGCTATCCCGGTGTGTTGCAGACTCGCGTCGGTTACACCGGCGGTGATGTGCCGAACGCTACCTATCGCAACCATGGCGACCACGCCGAAGCCATTGAAATCACCTTCGATCCCGCGGTGATCAGCTATCGGCAGATCCTTGAGTTTTTCTTCCAGATCCACGACCCGAGCACGCCCAACCGGCAGGGCAACGACCTTGGACGCAGCTATCGTTCGGCGATTTACTACCTCAACGAAGCGCAGCGCGACATCGCCGAGGACACGGCTGCCGACGTGGATGCTTCAAAACTGTGGCCGGGCCGCGTGGTGACCGAAATTGAACCGGCGGGGCCGTTCTGGGAAGCAGAGCCGGAGCATCAGGATTACCTCGAGCGTATTCCGAATGGCTACACCTGCCATTTCATTCGGCCGAACTGGAAATTGCCGAAACGCGGGTGAGTCCAAAACGACCTCAAACAACAGAACCTCAAATATGAATCATGAACTTTGGCTGGACCCTGATGGCTGTCAGACCTTTTGTCTGGCCGGTGCTCAAGGTGATAGTGCGCGTGCACTTATGGATTCGGACGCGAAGCTTGTTTGGGAGGTCGAGGCTGACAGTCATTTCGAAGCGATGACCAAGTACTATGCGCACATGCAGTGGGGCGAGTACCGGACCGACTTTCCCGAACAAGACAAGACGTCCTACAGAGACCTGGGCTGAGCGACCTGTCGCCATCCAGTGCCAGCACATAAGCACTGACATTGAGCTGTCAATGCGCTTGGGCTGAAGCCCTCCCATCAGGGGCCACCTGTTGCAGGATGGCCCCTGAGTGGAACGGCAACGCTGTTCAATTCTCGCGGGTACTCACGACTTCCCCGGTGGCGGTGTCTTCCAGCCAGACTTGCAGACGATTGAGGCCAACGTATTGCGAGCGTGCCATGATTTTCTGGCCCGGCTTGCCATCGAACTTCAGATCCGCATACATGAAATGTTGCGGCAGTCGGTATTCCAGCTGAATCGTATAGGTGCCCGGTTTCAGCACCGCGCGCTGCGGCGAATCGTTCTTGTAGTAGTACGTGGAGAACGGGATATTGCCGACTTTTTCATCGTTGATCCGGATGATGTTCAGGTTCGGCTGAAGATCGGCAAAGTGCCGCTGGGGCCGGCCGGCATAGGTGTCGGTTTCGACCACGGTGTAGCGCGACTCGTCTGCTGCGGTGGTGACGCCGACGTTGGAGTACGCCGGCATTTCTGCGCAACCTTGCAGGCCCAACAGCGCCATGATCAAGGGAAGGACAATCTTTTTCATCGATAAAACCTGTTTTTACTCAAAGTTGATTCACGATCAGACGGGCGTCTGACGTTGTTAATTTGCTGATTGCGAGCGGGTGTTTGCCAACAGAGCGCCAGCGCTCAAGCCTTTCCCAAGCCAAATAGTGAACGCAGCTTGCTGCCCCAACTGCGCTCATAGAAGGGCGTCGTTTGCTTGAGAAAGTAATCGCTCAGCCCCGACTCACCTTCGCAGACGCGGTACAGGTCAACGGGTTCGCCCGACGGCGCCGTGTCCCCGGCGACATTGCCGGCTTCACGCATGACCCGCTGAACATCGCCGTCCGCCTCGATCCCGACGATCAAGTGCGGTTTTTCGTCCACCGAAGTGTCGTGCATCAACGCGAGAAAACCGCGTTTAACGTTGCGATGTTTGGCGAGTAACTGCGTCAGCGAATGGATCATTTGTGTCGGGTATTGCGAAGGCTGGCCGAGCAGGACTTTGGTTTCTTTTTCGACGGTGCGCGAGGTGGCTGTCTGGCCGACTTCATCGGAGAGCAGATTGGCCACTTCCTGCGGGAAGAACTCTTTGCCATAAGGCGACTTCGGGTTGAGAAAAAGAGGCGTGCCCAGCGTCATCTCGAACAGCGACCTGGCCGGCAACTCCAGATAAGTCTCTTCACCGTTGATCGACTGTTGCAGGGTTTGCAGCGACGAAAAAAACGGAATGACCGAGGTGCCATCCGGTTTTTCCCAGTGCGCGATGCTGATATTGCTGCCGGCTTCGAGATTGACCACGCCGTCTGCCGTGCCCGTCGTGCCGAGGATGTAAACCGGCGAGTTCAGCAGTGTCGTGAAGAACTCAGGCCGGTGCGCGGGCTCGTCGGCGGCCAGCCTGAGCGATTTTTCCAGTGGGTTTTCTTGCCGGTTATCCATGATGTCCATCCGTGACTCGCTAGAAAATTGCTGACTTGGGTTTTCGCCACCGACTCGTGTCAGAGCAGACTCCACGACACCCCGACATACACACCCATCCCTTCACCCGGTGTCGATCGCGCCGCGTCCAGACCTTCGTCGTCATACCCCGGTGTCACCGTGGCGGCGTAGTGCTTGTTGCTCAGATTGCGCATGTCCAGCCACGTCTGCCAGTCACCCTTCGGCGCGTTGTACCCCAGCGTCGCGCCGAACAGTGCGTAAGGATCGGCGTAGTAACTGTTGGCGTAATCCACCGCAACTTTGGACACCAGTTGCGTATTCACCGCCGCAAAGAAGCCCTGAGGCCAGTCGTAACGCAATTCGCCCTGGTAGTAATGCATCGGCAACCCCGGCAAGCGGTTGTCACCAAAACGATCATCATCGCGATAGTGGAAGTCGCTGAAGGTATACGCCTGACGCAAGCTCAACTGACGGCCATCGGCGGCCGACCAGAGTTTGCTGTTGAGGCCCGCTTCGATGCCTTGGTGCACGGTCGGGCTGGCGTTGAGTTCGTAAGGGGTGACGGCGGTGGCATCCGGCAACACCGACAACAATTCATGCCGTACTTGCGCGTAGTACCACGCCAGGCTCCATTCGCCGACGGCGCTGTCGCCACGGCCGCCCAGTTCCAGTGTGGTCGCGGTCTGGTTCTGCAGTTTGATCGGGTCTTTCTGCGTACCGGTCGCAGCGCCGCTGCCCGCCGGGAAACGCACGTTGGAGCTGTAAATCAACGACCACGGATGCGGCGCTTCAACCGAGCGGCTGAGGTTGCCGAATACCTGCAGATCCGGGGTGATCTGGTAGCGCAGGCCAATGCGCGGTGCGTAGTCCCAGTCGTTCATGCTGGTTTTGCCGCCGCTCTGCGGGTAAGTCACAGCGCTTTCGCGGCGGGTGTAGATGGCAGCGAGGCCGGTGGTCAGCCAGAGGTCGTCGGCAATTTCCAGGTCGTTGCCAAAATGCAGAACGGTGTCCGACCCTTGATAGGTGAAGTTGCGCATGCGCGTGCCCGGCACGTAGCTGGCGGTGTTGCCGGTGGGGATGCGCACGAACTCGCTGGCGCCGTCGTTGGGCAGGTGTTTGGTCACGCGCAGGCCGACATTGCTGCTGCTTTCCATGCCGAAAATGGTATCGCGGCGTTTGTAATCGAAGGTGCCGCTGACGTCGGTGTAGGCGACCTTCAAGCGGTTCGGACCTTCGCGCAGGTCCATCGGGTAGTCGTGGTAAACAAGGCCGGTCTGGATGCTCGAATCGTCGTCGATGTAATACGTGGTCTTGTTGCCGATGAACGTGCTGCCCGGTTGTTTGCGGCTGTCATCGCGCGCCACATAGGACGGATTGGCCGCGCGAGGCGAGTGTTCGATGGAGTGCTTGGTCACGCGGCCGGCGAGGTCGTTGTCGGTTTCGCGGTAGCGGATATAGAAGCGCGTTTCCAGATTCGGGTTGAAGCGATAGCCGAAGTTGGCGATCAGGCCTTTGCTCTCGCTGGCGGTGTGATCCTGATAGCCGTCGGCGTTGGAATCGGTGAGCGACACGTAGTAATCGAAATCGCCGAGCACTTGCCCGGAACTGACCTGGCGCTGCTGATAGCCGTGGTTGCCGGTGGCGTAGCGCACTTGCAGTTTCGGCGCGTTGTAGCCGGTGTGGCTGACGTAATCGATGGCGCCGCCGAGTGCCAGCGAACCGCGATCAAAGCCGTTGGCGCCGCGCAGTACTTCAACGTGATCGACCCACAGCGGTTCGAGCAATTCATACGGCGTGCCGCCCGGACCGCTCAGCGGCAGACCGTCGAGCATGGTGTACAGCCCCGACGCATGGGCGCCCGGCGCGCGGTTGATGCCCGAGCCACGCACCGAGATTTTCACGCCTTCGTTGCCCGCCGACTGCGCATAAACCCCCGGCTGATACGCCAGCACATCCTGATTGCTCGCCACCCGGCCCTGCAATGGCTGACGCATGTCGACCACGTTGGTGCCGCCGGGCACCTGTTCGAGGCGGGTTTTCGCTTCTTCGACGCTCGCGTCTGAGCCACTGCGTTCATCGGCCGAAATCAACACTTGCCCCAATTCCAGACCTTGAGTCTCGGCCATCGCCGGGCAGGCGAGCGCCAGGCCGAGCAGGGCGGTGGGCAGGGATTTGGACGACGGCATCGAAAAACTCCAGGCAGGCAAGAACGGGCAATGAACAGTGCGACGTAACAAAGAACGAACGAAACACATGGCAATTTGGCTTTTTGCCCGGCAATGGCAAACAGCACGGCATGAACTAACCTCACGTGTCTGGTGCATCCCGTCAATCAACAGTCTGTTTCTGCATTTAATGGAGAGGGCCAAGGTCATGGCAAAAGACAAAAAGAACGCCGCCAAGGCGCCTGAAAGTCCCAAGTTGAAAAACAAGGATTACCTTGAGCAGTTGCGCAAGCTGCACGTCGAACTGGTCAAGTTGCAGGAGTGGGTGATCGCCAAGGGCGTCAAGGTCTGCATTGTCTTCGAAGGGCGTGATGGCGCCGGCAAGGGTGGCACGATCAAGGCACTGACCGAACGCGTCAGCCCGCGTGTCTTCCGCGTGGTGGCATTGCCGGCGCCGACCGATCGCGAGAAAAGCCAGATGTATGTGCAGCGTTATTTACCTTATCTGCCAGCGGGCGGCGAAGTGGTGATCTTCGACCGCAGTTGGTACAACCGCGCTGGCGTCGAACGGGTGATGGGCTTCTGTACGGACGAGCAGGCTGACAAGTTTCTCAAGTCCGTTCCGTGGGTCGAACACGCCATCGTCCAGTCCGGGGTGATCCTGCTCAAGTATTGGCTGGAAGTCAGCCCCGAAGAGCAGACCCGCCGGCTTGAGGCGCGCATCAACGACGGACGCAAGACCTGGAAACTGACACCGATGGATCTTAAGTCCTACAGTCGCTGGTATGACTACTCACGGGCACGGGATGACATGTTCAAGTACACCGACACCGAACACGCGCCGTGGCGGGTGGCCGATTCCAACGACAAGCGCCGTGCACGGCTGAACATCATCACCGATGTGCTCAGTAGCATTCCTTATGAGGATGTGAAACGCGAGAAGGTCGAATTGCCCAAACGGCAGAAACCGGGCAAATACCGGGATCCGGATTATCCATACCGGCGCGTGGCCGAGAAGTTCTGACAAACCGCCCCAATCCCTGTAGGAGTGAGCCTGCTCGCGATAGCGGTGTGCCAGCCAACACATCCGCCACAGGCAA
>NZ_JBSVXS010000101.1:0-19221 GCF_054070155.1 Pseudomonas sp. SDT291_1_S447 | reverse complement strand
TCAGTCGCGGATGAGTTACCTGACACACCGCTATCGCGAGCAGGCTCACTCCTACAGGGATTTTGCTTAGCGGGAAAGACGGCGGGCGATCAGATGATCAATCGACAACTTGCCTGGCCCTGTCGCCATCAGGTACAGCAACACCGCCGCCCAGGTGCCGTGAGTCGGATAGGCATCGGGGTACACAAACAGTTGAATGACCAATGTCATACCCAACAACGCCAACGCCGAAAACCGTGTAGCGAAGCCAATCAGGATCAGCAGCGGGAAGAAGTGTTCGGCGAACGCCGCCATGTGCGCTGCAATCTCTGGCGACAGCAGCGGCACGTGGTATTCGCTCTTGAATAACGGAATGGTCGAATCGGCCAGACGTGGCCAGCCGACTTGAAAGGTGCCGTCGATCAGGTCAATGGCCAAACCTTCAATCTTGGTCTGTCCTGACTTCCAGAACACTGCGGCAATCGAGAAACGCGCAATGAACGCGACCAGGCTGTGGGGGATTTTTTCCAGCAGCGCGATGGCGCGGGTGATGAGCGTTTTCATGGCAGTTCCTTGCTATTCAAGTGGGTAATGGCGTTGCGCGCGATCAGTAAGCCGAGGGTTTGCGCGAGGTCGAATTCAGGGCTGTGTTCAGCCGCTGCCAGGAGAGGCTGTCCATCGATCAGATTGCGGATAAACACGCTGGCGCCGGGTTCGAGGGCGAACACTTCGACGTCCAGGCCATTGCGCAACACCAGCGCGTGTTGCCTTTGGTTGACGTCGATCCCCTCCAGCGTCGAGTCGTGTTGATGTGCGCCCCAGATCGCGACTACGGCATAGGCTGAGTCGAGCAGGTGAAGGGAGGGATGAAGGTCGAGGCGCAGCTCACTCAGCGTTTGCACATCAGCCAGTGCTGTCGTGATCTGTTCCGCGCGCACGGGCAGGGCGTCGGCCGCGTGGTAGGCGAGGGTGCGCAGGTGCTCAAGGCGCGCGACATCGGCCAGATAGGGCACGCTCGAGGCGGGTTCGAATGTCTGGATGAAGGCGGCGAACGCTTCGCCATAGCGATTCATCAACGGACTCTGCGGCGGCTGCTGTTGGACGAAAACGGCCGCCATGGCGCGAAAGAATTCATCGCCGACCAATTGCGCAACCACCGGGTAACTGTCGCTCAACGCATTGATCAGCGAACCCTGCACGTTATTGCGATACACCGCAAAACGGCTTGCCGGATCGGCACCGTTGGCGCTGCACAGCCCTTCGGGGCAGGGTAGCCGTGTGTCAAGGAGCGCGGCAGCGAAATCGCGTTGCGCGCTCATGTGCGTGCTCCGGCATCCAGCAAAAGCGCATCAGCTTGCTGCGCCTCCGCCAGTAGCACCGCAAACGCCGGCACTTGATTGTCGCGCTCGATCAACGTTGCCACCGGGCCGATGCGTTGCAGCACTTGCCGGTACAAACCCCAGACGGCTTGATCGATCGGCGCGCCGTGATCGTCGATCAGCAAGCGATCGCCAAGGCTGTCGCTATCTTCGGCGAACCCGGCCAGATGAATTTCACCCACCGTGTGTAATGGCAGCGCTTCGAGATACGCCAGTGGATCACGCTGATGGTTCACGCAAGAAACGTAGACATTGTTGACGTCCAGCAGCAGGCCGCAGCCGCTGCGGCGGATGACCTCGGCGATGAAATCTGCCTCATCGAGGGTTGAGCGTTGAAACGCCAGATAGGTTGCCGGATTCTCCAGCAGCATTGGCCGTTTGAGCGTGTTCTGCACTTGATCGATATGCTCGCAGACGCGATTCAACGTCGGCGTGTCATAGGCCAGCGGCAACAGATCATTGAGAAACACCGGGCCATGGCTCGACCAGGCCAGATGTTCGGAAAAGGCTTGCGGTTGATAGCGCCGAATCAGCTCGGCAAGGCGCTGAAGATGATGTTTATCCAGCGGCCCTTCAGCACCGATGGACAAGCCGACACCGTGCAGCGACAGCGGATACTGCTCGCGGATCAAACCGAGAAAATGATGAAACGGACCGCCGTCGACCATGTAGTTTTCGGCGTGGACTTCGAAGAAGCCGATGTCCGGTTGTGAGCCGAGCACTTCACGAAAGTGCCCGGTCTTGAGCCCCAGCCCGGCACGGGACGGGAGCCCGGTGCGGGCTGCCTGAGTGCGGGATTGGGCATGGTCATTGATAGTGAGCATGATCGTCACTCAGGCAGGCCAACGATCAGGACTTGGCTTTGAAGGCTTGCATCTGACCGAAACCGGTCGGCGAAGTCTTGCTCTCAGTGGTAGCGCAGGTGCCCTTTGGAACGAGTTTCCAGGCGTTGGCCTGGTAGTCCATTTTCGCCGTGCCGGCACAGGTAGTGCCTGCACCTGCGGCGCAATCGTTGTGACCTTTCATGGCCACGCCGAAGCATTTTTCCATGTCGGCGTCTGCGGCATGGACGGTCGATACAGCAGCCATGCTCAGAGCAGAACCGAGGGCCAGAACCAGGGCGGTGGCGGACAGGGTGCGGGTGGTAGCAGTCATGATGTTTCTCCAGTCTTGTTCAGGGTTTTTACAAGCGCGATTGCGCTTGCTTGTCCCTCTAGAGAAAGCTCATGGCGATGCGTTACAGCCGAGCCGAAATTTTTCAGAAAAAATGCAAAACCCTGGGGGAATCTACCTCACCGGTTTTTTCCACCCTGTCATGCGTGTTCTATAGTCAACTCGAAGGCCCTCTTTGCCCGGGCCTATTTACCAGGACGGTATCTCATGAAAAAGGATCGCTCGGATTCACCTGTGCTATCGCGCCGGTTTTCATTTTTTGTTCTGGCTTGCGCATTCCCCTTGTGGTTCAGTTCGGCGGCTGCCCAGACAGTTTCCGATCCGCAGGACACCCTCAAACGCATCAACCTCAACTACAACACCCTCAAGGACGCCTGCCAGGAACCCGACACCGGTGCTGCACGCGGCCTCTACTATTGCAGCGGCGTGACCTTGCGAATGGTCAACGACGGGCCCTTCAATCCTTGGGATTACAGCCCTTACGCGATCAAGATCGGCGCGACTTCCTACTCGTGGATCCGCAAGGATCTGAGCACGCGAATTCTTATTCATCCGGCCGGTTTCATTCTGCGCACGCCCAGCGATGCGGCGGCTCTGAACCTGCCGGTCAAGGAGCAGGGATTTACCTGCATCTACGCATTCGACGGCGGCACCGGGCCTGAGCGCAAGTGGTATGGCTGCGGCTTTTTCGACAGCCGTGAGCCGCCGCGCACCGCTCAAGGCGCGATGAACAATCGCAATGCCGCGCTGGCCTATGGTACCTGCGCCGAAGCCGGGGTCAGTACCGCCGAGCAGTGGACGCAGAAATACACCGGGTTGATGAAGGGCCCGATCCAATATGGTCAGTGTTCATGGAACGCGGAAAAACCCAGCGACTGGAAAGCGATGATCCGCGTCCACGAGTCGCGGCCGAACACCACCAACAAAGACCCTTTTGCCTTCAGTGCCCAGGTCAACGAATTCATGTTGAAGAACGCCACGGCGACCAACGATGGCAGCGAAAACATGAAGTACATCGATGCTTTTATCTACAACGTCAACAGCACACAGAACTTCGCCACGCGCGGTGATCAGGCGCCACCGAAACCGGAAAATGGCCTCAACAGCGCGCGCAACTTTCAGAAGAAACTCCACGCCCAAGGCTACAGCGTGCCGATCCTGCGCCTGGATTTCACCAAGCCGCCCGAGCAGCGCTTCAGTTATGTCGCCGCTGATCAGGCGATCGAGCCGATGATGGTAGGCGGCGTACAACCGACGCCCGTTGTGCCTGCGCCCGACTACATCGCCTCGGCCAATTGGATCAAGCGTTACGACCCGGGTACACGCAAGGATGAGTGGAGCTTGAGTGTGGTGCCCACAGCGGCAGGGCGTGCCTTGCCCAACGAGCAACTCGGGGTTTTGTACGACCAGTTGTTCGCCCTCAAAGGGGCCGATAGCAATTGGCGCGATAACGAAAGATCCGTTGGCAGCATGCGTCAGCAATTGGGCTGCGTCCTGGTCAATTACCGCGCCAAGACGCCGTGGAATCTCGAGCCGTTTCGCCCGGCGTTGTCGGACAGCGAGACTCGGGCAGCGGGGTGCAATCCGGTCCCGCGTTGAAGATGTGTTTGGCTAATCAAGGAGATGCAAGCCATGAAAAAATGTTTGAACAGGATCACGCCATTTTTGATGTTGCCACTGCTGGTTCAGGCGACTTGGGCCAGTGCCGAGTCATGCGACGAGACGCTGAAAAAGGTTGAAACGTTGTACAACAAGACCGTCGACAGTTGCGGGCAGGACCCCGCGTCAGACTGTTCCGGGCTACTGGTGCGCGGCACGCATCGGGCGGACCCGGCGAAGGGGCAAAAATGGGATGTGTGGAATCCCAGCCCGAAAGCTGTGGAGCTGGGAACGTTTGCCGCCTCGTATATGCGCGCCGATGGCATCAGCTATGAAGACCCCGGCATGAGCACGCAGAATGGCTACCTCATTACGCCAAGGGATCTGATTCGCGACCCCGAGACGCCGGTGCACGTGTACTGCGCCTTTCCCAATGACGCCTGGACCGACTATCGCAATGACCGGGGGTGCGGCGACAACAAAAACACCACGGCTTCAGAAGCGGTTTGCCAAGCCATGAAACCGCCGATCAGCAATCCGAATGCCTGGGTCGCGCACTTCACCCAGTACAACAACAATCGGCAACAGGACCAGTTGCAGTGCGGCTTCAATATGCGCAATCCGATGAGCAGCAAGGAGCGGGTCGACGCCTTTCGCAACTTCATGGGCGCGCGCAAAGTCATCAACAGTCGCGAGTTTCAAACCCAGACCGAACTGCGTCTAGGCAACCCGAAGACCGACGAGCTGCCAGTTCTGGCGTTTTTCTACAGCGATCAGCGCGGCTTGAACGACGCCTTGGCCAATCAGCGCGACTACAAGGAGAAGACCGGCAAGGACCGCAACATCATCAAGATCGATTTCCCGCGAACCCCGACCGCCAAGGCCACGTTCTCTTGCGTGCAAAGCGCACCGGCGCCAACGCAGTTCTGTGAGAAGTACATCGAGTCGAGCACCTGGGTACAACGGCCCGATCCGAAACTGGGGCCGAACACCTGGTCGCTCTCGGTGGTTCCGACCGCATGCGGCCGCGCGATCAAGGACGACCAGACCGACCGGATGTTTGCCGAGTTGTACAACAAGCACAAAGACGATCAGCAGTGGCGGCAGTACAGCATCAATGGTGGGTCGTTGCGTCGGCAGATGGTCTGCCATCTGGCGGCGACCTACGAGGGCAAACCTGTCAGGAACAAGCCTGAGTGGAACCTTGAGCCGGCACGGCCTTATGTCGATCAGGCTACAGCGGTAGCGCAGCACTGTAATCCGTACTGAGATGGCTTGACCGCTCTTGCAACCAATTGTGGGAGCGAGCTTGCTCGCGAATGCGGTGTGTCATCTACATAAACGGTGTCTGACACTACGCCTTCGCGAGCAAGCTCGCTCCCACAGGGATTCGGGGGGGAACTCAGGTGGTGGTGGGCACAAAAAAACGGCCCGAAGGCCGTTTTTTTGTTGGGTGAAATGCATCAGCCGCCGAGATACGCCTCGCGTACTTTCGGGTCGGTCAGCAGTGCTTCACCAGTGCCTTGCATGACCACGCGGCCGTTCTCCAGAACGTAGGCGCGGTCAGCGATTTTCAGCGCCTGGTTGGCGTTCTGCTCGACCAGGAACACGGTCACACCGTCCTTGCGCAGCATTTCGATGATGTCGAAAATCTGCTGGATGATGATCGGTGCCAGGCCCAGCGACGGCTCGTCGAGCAGCAGCAGTTTCGGCTTGCTCATCAGCGCACGGCCGATGGCGAGCATTTGCTGTTCGCCGCCGGACATGGTGCCGCCGCGCTGGTTGAAGCGTTCTTTCAGGCGCGGGAACAGGCCGAGGACCTTGTCCATTTGCTCCTGATAGTCGCCCTTGTCGGTGAAGAAGCCGCCCATGGAGAGGTTTTCTTCAACGGTCAGACGGGCGAATACCCGACGACCTTCCGGCACCACCGCGATGCTCTTGCGCATGATCTGCGACGAGTCCTGGCCGACCAGTTCCTCACCCATGTAGCGGATGCTGCCGCTGTGCGCTTGCGGTGAACCGCAGAGCGTCATCAGCAGCGTGGACTTGCCGGCACCGTTGGCACCGATCAGGGTCACGATCTCGCCCTGACGGACTTCGACGTTGACGCTGTGCAGGGCCTGGATCTTGCCGTAGAAGGTGGAAACGTTTTCGAACTGCAGCATTTACGCTTCCCCCAGGTAGGCTTTGATCACTTCAGGATTGTCGCGGATCTGTTCCGGCGTACCGTCGGCCAGAGGCGTGCCCTGGTTGATCACGACGATGTGGTCGGAAATGCTCATGACCAGTTTCATGTCGTGTTCGATCAGCAGCACGGTGACGTTGTGCTCTTCACGCAGCACGCTGATCAGCGCTTTGAGGTCTTCGGTTTCCTTCGGGTTCAGGCCGGCGGCCGGTTCGTCGAGCATGAGGATCCGCGGACGGGTCATCATGCAGCGGGCGATTTCCAGACGTCGTTGCTGACCGTAGGCCAGGGTGCCGGCGGTACGGTTGGCGAACTCTTTGAGGTTGACCTTTTCCAGCCAGTACTCGGCGAACTCCATGGCCTCGCGCTCGCTTTTGCGAAACGCCGGGGTCTTGAACAGACCGGACAGGAAGTTGGTGTTCAAGTGACGGTGCTGGGCGATCAACAGGTTCTCGACCGCCGTCATGTCCTTGAACAGGCGCACGTTCTGGAAGGTACGCACCACGCCTTTGAGGGCGATCTTGTGGCCCGGCAGGCCTTGAATCGGCTCGCCGTCCAGCAGGATGCTGCCGCCAGATGGCTTGTAGAAACCGGTCAGGCAGTTGAATACGGTGGTCTTGCCCGCGCCGTTCGGCCCGATCAGTGCCACCACTTGTTTCTCTTTGACGGTCAGGGCCACGCCGTTGACCGCCAGCAAGCCGCCGAAGCGCATGCTCAGGTTTTCGACTTTAAGGATCTCGCGGCTCATTTTCGCAACTCCATGTGTGGGCGTTGCATCGGCAGCAGACCTTGTGGACGCCAGATCATCATCAACACCATCAGCGCACCGAACATCAACATGCGGTACTCGCTGAACTCACGCATCATTTCCGGCAACAGGATCATCACCACGGCCGCCAGGATCACGCCCAACTGCGAGCCCATGCCACCCAATACAACGATGGCGAGGATGATCGCCGACTCGATGAAGGTGAACGACTCCGGCGTCACCAGACCCTGACGCGCAGCGAAGAAGCTACCGGCGAAACCGGCGAACGCAGCGCCGAGAGTGAACGCGGAGAGCTTGATGATCGTTGGATTCAGACCCAGTGCACGGCAAGCGATTTCGTCTTCACGCAGCGCTTCCCACGCACGACCGATCGGCATGCGCAGCAGGCGGTTGATGACGAACAGTGCCGCCAGTGCGAGCAACAGGGCAACCAGGTAAAGGAAGATCACCTTGTTGATCGAGTTGTATTGCAGGCCGAAATACTCGTGGAAGGTTTGCATGCCTTCCGCGGCTTTACGTTCGAAGGTCAGACCGAAGAACGTTGGTTTCTCGATGTTGCTGATGCCGTTCGGACCGCCGGTGATGTCGGTCAGGTTGCGCAGGAACAGACGGATGATCTCACCGAAACCAAGGGTCACGATCGCCAGATAGTCACCGCGCAAACGCAGCACCGGGAAGCCCAGGAGGAAGCCGAACGTCGCCGCCATCAGGCCGGCAATCGGCAGGCAGATCCAGAAGCTCAGGCCGTAGTAGTGCGACAGCAGCGCGTAGCTGTAGGCGCCGACGGCATAGAAACCGACGTAACCGAGGTCGAGCAGACCGGCCAGACCGACGACGATGTTCAGGCCGAGGCCGAGCATCACGTAGATCAGGATCAGCGTGGCGATGTCCACCGCGCCACGGGAGCCGAAGAACGGCCACACCAGCGCCACCAGGATCAGCGCAATGATGAAATAGCGCTGAGTGGTCGGCAGGGTGAGGAAGTTGCTCGCCTTGGCCGGAATCAGCGGCAGGCCGGGCGACGAGCGCCAGGCTTTGCTGATCTGCTGATTGAACAGCACGCGCAGGAACATCAGCACCGAGCAGATGGCGATGGTCGCCAGTACGGCCGGGCTGGTGTTGTGCACTTCCAGGTTGATGCCGACGATGGTCAGTTTCAGACCGAGTACCGGGTAGGCCACGGCCCACACCAGCAAAGCGCTGAACAGCGCCTGTTTAAGATTCCTAGTCATACTTTCTCAACCTCCGGACGGCCCAGAATGCCGGTCGGACGGAACAACAGCACCAGAACCAACAAGCCGAAAGCCACGACATCCTTGTACTGGTCGCCGAAGATATCGGCACCAAAGGCTTCCGCCACCCCAAGCACCAGCCCGCCGAGCATGGCGCCGGGGATGCTGCCAATCCCGCCCAATACTGCGGCGGTGAAGGCTTTGAGGCCGACGAGGAAACCGGCGTTCGGGTTGATCACCCCGTATTGCATGCTCAGCAGCACAGCCGCAACGGCTGCCAGCGCGGCACCAATGACGAAGGTCAGGGCGATGATGTTGTTGGTGTTGATGCCGAGCAGGTTGGCCATCTTGATGTCTTCGGCGCAGGCGCGGCAGGCGCGACCCAGGCGAGAGCGGGAGATGAACAGCGTCAGGCCGAGCATGGCGATCAGAGTCACCACGAACACCACGATTTGCATGTAGGAAATCAGCACTTCTTGTGCGCCACCTGGACCGAAGGCAATGTTGCCCGGAATCAGGTTGGGGATAGCTTTGTCCTTGGAGTCTTGCGCCAGCAGAACCGTGTTCTGCAGGAAGATCGACATACCGATCGCGGAAATCAGCGGGATCAGACGGTTGCTGCCGCGCAGGGGGCGGTAGGCGATCCGTTCGATGCTGTAACCGTAGGAACTGGTGACGACGATGCTGGCGATGAACGCCGCGGTCATCAACAGCGGGACACTGTCGAGTCCCATCATGGTCAACCCGGCGATGGCGATGAACGCCACGTAAGAGCCGATCATGTACACCTCGCCGTGGGCGAAGTTGATCATTCCAATGATGCCGTAGACCATCGTGTAGCCGATGGCGATCAAGGCATACATGCTGCCAACGTTCAGGCCGTTAACCAGCTGTTGGAAGAAGTGATAGATGTCAGGCATTACAGCGCTCCTAAAAACCTGATACGCATTTCACTGGTGGAGTCATTTTCCCGCCCGGCCCCGTGGATCTTTATCCACTTCGAATCCGGGTTTTGCCAGCGAACCGCTGATGACGGTTTTGAGATTTTCAGGTGGGGAGACTGGCGGATCACGCCAGCGCGGCCCAATACATTCGTAAAACAAAGCCCACGGCACGCCGTGGGCTTTATTGGCAGTCAGTCAGGCAGCGCCTTACTGAGGCGAAACTTCAGTTTTAGGTTTGCCGTTGTGCCACTCGTAAACCACGAATTTGAAGTCTTTGAGGTCGCCCTTGGCGTCGAAGCTCAGGTCGCCAGTAGGCGTCTTGAAGGTACCGGCATGAATGGCTTCAGCCACTTTGGTCGCGTCTTCGGACTTGGCTGCCTTGATGCCTTCGGCAATCACTTCAACCGCCGAGTAGGACGGGAACACGAACGGACCGCTCGGATCTTCTTTCTTCGCCTTGAAGGCATCGGCCAGGGCGATGTTGGCTGGATCCTGGTCGAAGGATTTCGGCAGGGTCACCAGCAGGCCTTCGGCTGCGTCTTTGGCGATCTGGGTGATCGAGTCGTTACCCACGCCTTCCGGACCCATGAACTTGGCTTTCAGGCCTTTTTCCTGTGCTTGACGCAGGATCAGACCCAGCTCCGGGTGGTAGCCGCCGTAGTAAACGAAGTCGACGTTGGCTTGTTTGAGTTTGGCGATGATCGCCGAGAAGTCTTTGTCGCCGGCGTTGACGCCTTCGAACACGGCAACCTTGGTGCCTTTCTTCTCGAGAGTCGATTTCACCGCGGTGGCGATGCCTTCACCGTACTGCTGTTTGTCGTGCAGTACGCCGACGATTTTCGGTTTGACGTGATCGGCAATGTAGTTACCGGCGGCAGGACCCTGGGCGCTGTCGAGACCGATAGTACGGAAGATCATTTTGTAACCACGGGCGGTGATGTCCGGGCTGGTGGCAGCCGGGGTGATCATGATCACGCCTTCGTCTTCGTAGATGTCCGAAGCCGGTTGAGTGGAGCTGGAGCACAGGTGACCGACCACGAACTTGACGCCGTCGTTGACGACTTTGTTCGCAACGGCTACCGCTTGTTTTGGATCGCAGGCATCGTCGTATTCAACGGCTTCGAGTTTCTTGCCGTCGACGCCGCCCTTGGCGTTGATTTGCTCAATGGCCATTTTTGCGCCGCTGAACTGCATGTCGCCGTACTGGGCTACTGGACCGGTTTTAGGACCGGCGATACCGATTTTGATGGTGTCAGCTGCGAACGAATGGCTGGCAACCCCGGCCAGAACCATAGCGGCAAACAGTTTGGAAATCTGCTTAGTAGCCTTAGTCATAGTGCTCCACTCTTACTGTTGTAATTTTTTTGAGTTCTGGCGCCGTAGCAGCAGAACCGGGTCAGATATCTTTGCGATACCCTCCGGAAATGCCCCCGGCAACTGTACCGGTACAGTGTAGAGCGCCGGTTGTCAGCCTGGGAAGCGGGCGCCGAGGGGCAAAACCTGGGGGTGTCGCATTTTTGAATGAAAAAGACAGAATCGCGGCGGGGCGTTCGTGGGCATATAGCCCAATCATCAGCATTCCTTGGCGTTCCTGCTCTTTTCGTTCGGTGCAGCCTTTTGCAACCGGGTTTTTCTGGCGGACCACCGACGTTATCATTCGCGTCGATTTCTTTTCCGGACAGCACCCATGAATCAAGAACCTAGCACCCTCTATGCCAAGCTGCTTGGTGAAACCGCATCTATTACCTGGAAAGAGTTGGAACCGTTCTTCGCCAAGGGTGCCCTATTGTGGGTCGACCCTGCGCTCGATTTGATCGCCGCTGCCGAGGCTGTGGCGTCCGATGATGGCGAGAAAGTGGCTGCCTGGCTGGCCGAAGACAAACTCGCCAAGCTCTCTGAAACGCGGGCGCTGGATATTTTTGAACGCGATCCCGAGATGTGGGCAGTGGTAGTTCGTCCGTGGATTCTGGTCCAGGAAAGGGCAGTCGCTGCCGGCGTCGCACCTTGATGGTGCGGCCGGTCATCAGCGAAAAGTGTGTAGCGGAGTAGCGTGATGGCACGTTGCCGTAGAGAAACACCACAAGCGATGGTGGCCTCACGGTGACGTAAACGTAACGGGAACAGTTTAGTAAGCAGCCTAACGGCTGCTTAATTGTTTCTGGATATTGGAAAGGCTGAAATCTTTAGTGAATGTGCCGGCCCCTTCGCGAGCAAGCTCGCTCCCACAGGGGAATGCATTCCAGATGTGGGAGCGAGCCTGCTCGCGAAGGGGGCGACTCGGTCAGACCGAGAACGACTTGCCGGTATGGTTATTCAGCGAAATAACCTTGGTCTTGCCAATCCGGTGACGGTAGATCTCGCGCAAATACTTGATCGACTTCTTCACGCAATCGCGCGACAAACGAATGTCATTGATCGAGACAAATTTCTCTTTGTCGTTGATCAGCTCGCGGTACTTCTTCTCGTACATCGGCTTGATCGCGTACCAGTTGGTGTCGAGGATCTTCGCCGGGTTCTCGAACTCGTTGAGCAGGTCATCAATCCGGTCTTCGTCGAACTCTTCATTGATGATGAAATCGAGGATCGAGTTGTCCAGGGTCTCGTCGAAGCGGTACGGGTTTTTCGCGAAGCAGCGTTTGATAAACGCAACGATCAAGGTCAGGAAGTCATCCGACAGGCACGGGCTCTTGGCGATCAACGTGGTCAGCGAGAGGTTGGCCGAGGCGCCGATCACCAGTGCGTAACGCTTGAGCGTGGTGTTGGGGAACAGGCTGTTGAGGTGGGTCTTCAACCGGTTCAGGTCCATGTACGACAGCTTGTAGTCTTTCGGCAGCGAAACGATCGAGACCACCGACGAGCAATTCTTGAAGAAGTGCAGATCGTGCAGCGCGGCGGCGTCGTAGCCGGAATTCTTGTATTGCTCCAGTGAAGCGCGATAACGCTTGGACTCGATCGGCAGCAGGCTGATGCCTTCAATCGCCTGCGTCACTTTGTTGAAGTGCGGCAGGTCGATCGAGCGGAAGAACAGGTCGTCGATGTTCAGGCGCTGCGGCTCTTTGTCGAACACCTTGAATTTGTCGCTGCTCGGCGGCGGGGTTTCCGGCACCACCGATTCGGCGTAGGCGATCGCCACCGGGCCGGCCAGGCTCATGAACAAGTCGTTGGCGTCGAGGCGAATGGTTTCGCCGATGTCGATGCCGGCGCGGCGGAAGTAGTTCTGGTCGTAGTCAGTGGTGACTGCCTGCGCCGTGAGAATGTTGAAGATCTGCTGCGAGATGTACTGGTTGGCGTGTTTCTCCATCGCATTGACATCAATGTTCTGGATGTTGCCGTCATCGCTCTCTTCGGCGTAACGCATGATGTCGTTGGAGATCAGCATCATCGCGTTCCATGGGCGGATACGGCCCATGACGCTGGCTTCGCTGCTGTCTTCATTGGCGAAGTTGTAGGAGAAATCCCATTCTTCGGAAAGGTATTTGCACAGCAGGCGACCGGCGTTGATGTGCAGCGCCTCGGACATTTCGCTGCGGTGGTCGGAAATGTTCGGCAGCACGCAGATGCCGCTGGTGAAGATCGGTTCGAACACAAACGAATGACCGCTCTTGCCGTCATGCTCGTCCATCGGTTTGGTGTCGAACGTCTTGTTCATGTACGAGTGCTGCTGGGCCAGACCGAACTCCGAAGCCATGCCGGAACCGGTACCGCCGCCGGCACTGAAGATCGAGAAATACAGGCGCGACTGGTTGGCCTTGATGCCGCAGCTGTCGATCAGGTACGAGTGGATCATTTTCCAGTCAGGGCTGGAGAAGCGCTGGGTGTCCTTGTTGAGGATGATCTTCGCCAGGTACTGGCCGAGGATCGGCGCGTTACCGGCGCCACCGGCGTGGACTTCGGACAAGTCCATGATCTTCATTTTGCTGTAGTCGCGCAGGAAGCCGCTTTTCTCGCCCTTGCGCGAGAAACGGATACGCCCGGCGATGTCTTTGTCGAGGTCGCCGAGCATCACCAGCGGTTCGACCAGAAACACCGGTTTGGTCGATTTGTTCGGGCCGATGCGCAGGTTGTTCTTGATCCACTGCGCCGGGCTGTAACCCTTGTCGGCCAGTCGGCGATCCGCCGCGCGGTCTTCGTTGTTGAATTCGTTGAGGTAGAACTTGCGTGCGTTGTACACCAGCTCCGCAACATCGAGGGCGATGTTCGAGCCGCAGCGACCGAGGCCGATCAGGCACACCGAGGGGAATTCCTGGTCGTTGTGCTGTTCGTTGTCGCCTTCCAGGTGCGGTGGGCGCGGGAACACCAGATCACGCAGGCCGTCGAGGTTGTCGAGGATGCGGTCGGTATTGGTTTCAGTGAAGTACAGGTACTGCTGAGTCGACAGCGGGCGCGACGGGACCAATGGCTTCGACGATGACGGGCTGTTGGCGGCGGGGCTCAAAGTCAGATCGGATACCGCAGTGGCGGGATTATTTTTAGAAGTCATTGTGCGCCATATACCTGGACTGGTTGGCTCGCTGGCCTTTGCCTACGAACCTCACGGAATAAGATCTCGCGTCTTTTATTTGCGCGAATTGAGCCCGAGCATCAGGTTTTTGGCCTGACTGTCGCTGGGGGGAATCCTTTCCTGATCGTTGATGAATCGGCCATTATTCGGCGATCTTTAATCGAAAAGAGGCAAAATGATGTCAACGCTACCTTCGTTGGGGTTCGCCGGAATCGGTCTGATGGGCCTGCCCATGTGCCGCCGTTTGTTGGCCGCGGGTTACCCGCTGACCGTGTGGAATCGCAACCCGGCCAAGTGCGCGCCACTGGTCGAGGCCGGTGCCCGACAGGTGGCGACCGCCGCTGAACTGTGCGAATACGCCGACGTGGTGATGCTGTGTCTGGCCGATACGACGGTGGTTCGCGAGGTGGTGTTTGGCGCTGGCGGTATTGCCGAAGGCGCGAAAAGCGGTCAACTGCTGGTGGATTTTTCCAGTCTTGAACCGACGGCCACTCGCGAGATGGCGGCGCAACTGCTGGAGAAAACCGGTATGTCCTGGCTAGATTCGCCGGTGTCCGGCGGCGTGGTAGGTGCCGAGGCGGGGAGTCTGGCGATCATGGTCGGCGGCGATACCGTAGATCTTCAGCGCGTGCGTGCGGTGCTGCTCAACCTCGGTCAGCGCGTCACGCACATGGGCGGCATCGGCGCCGGGCAAGTGACCAAGGCCTGCAACCAGATGATCGTCGCCTGCAATGCGCTGGTGATCGCCGAAGTGGTGGCGCTGGCGGAGCAGGCCGGGGTCGATGCGAGTCTGATCGCCGAGGCGCTGGCGGGTGGTTTTGCCGATTCAAAACCGTTGCAGATTCTTGCGCCGCAAATGGCCGAGAGCCGTTTCGAACCGATCAAATGGCACGTGCGCACGTTGCTCAAGGATCTCGACACCGCCGTGAAATTCTCCCGCGAACAAGGTTCGGCGACGCCGATCAGCGGATTGGCCGCACAATTGATGCGCCTGCATGGGGCACAGGGCTTTTTGGCGCAGGATCCAGCGACACTGGTGCAAATGTACCGCGCGCCAGAATCAACGGATTGACCGCGTGTGAATGTTTGCGCTGATTGATTTCTTCCAGCACCGGGCGCAGTTCGTCCAGCGGCACCGGACGGCTGAGCAGGTAACCCTGAATGAAATCGCAGCCCGAGCGTTCGAGGAATTCGTACTGCTCCAGGCTTTCCACGCCTTCGGTGACCACCTGCAAATGCAGGGTGTGCGCCATGACGATGATCGCCTGGACGATCTCCATGTCGGCGGTTGCCGTGGGAATGTCGAGGATGAACGAGCGGTCGATCTTCAGGGTGTTGAGCGGCAGGCGCTTGAGGTAGGCCAGCGAGGAATAGCCGGTGCCGAAGTCGTCGATCGACAGCGACACACCCAAGGCACGAATCTGTCGCAGCAGCACCAGGGTGTTGGCAATGTTGCCCATCAGCGCGTTTTCGGTGACTTCCAGTTCCAGCCGTTCCGGCGCCACCCCGGCGCTGCGCAATGCCTGTTCGATTTCGTTGGCCAGTTCATCTCGGGTGAGGTTGAGTGGCGAGCAGTTCCAGGCGATTTTCAGTTCTTCGCAGCCATGCCGCGACAATTCGCCCAGATCCTTGCAGGCGCGGCGCAGCACCCAGTTGTCCAGTTCGGCGATCAGGCCATTGTTTTCGGCGATGGTGATAAAGCGATCCGGGGTCAGCAAACCGTGCAGCGGATGTTGCCAGCGGATCAGCGCTTCGAGCTTGGTGACACGGCCGGTTTTCAGTTCAAAAATCGGTTGGTAATAGAGCGTCAGGCCGTTTTCTTCGCGCAAGGCGTGGCGCAGTTCTTCTTCCAGTTGCAGCTCGAAACTGGCGCGGGTCTTGAGGTTGGAACTGAAAAAGTGCAGGCCGTTGCGCCCCGCGCCTTTGGATTGATACAGCGCCAGATCGGCGTGTTTGAGCAGCTCCTCGCAGGTGCTGCCGTCCTCCGGAAACAGACTGATGCCGATGCTGGTGGTCATCACCATGCGACGTCCGGCCAGTTCGATCGGCTCCTTCATCTTGAGCATGATGCGTTGCGCCATATTGCGGGCTTCTTCGCGGTCACGCAGGTTGATGAGGATGCAGAACTCGTCGCCGCCGAAACGCGCGACCACGTCTTCATGGCTGCGCACCGAGCCTTTGATGTGCTGGGCGATCACCTTGAGCAGTTCGTCACCAGCGTCGTGACCGAGGCTGTCGTTGATCCGCTTGAAGTGGTCGATGTCGAGAAACATCACCGCGAGCATGCCGCCCTCGGCGGCTTTCTGGCAGAGTTTCTCGGCGAAGATCTGGTTGAACCCGCGGCGGTTGATCAGGTTGGTCAGGGCGTCGTAGTTGGCCGCTTGTTGCAGCGACATGCGCGCTTGATCGAGCTGGCTGAGCAGGGCGTTGACGCGGCGCAGGTCTTCTTCCTTGTTCTGCAGTTTTTTATCGGCCAGCGCCGCACTGATCGCACTGCCAAGGATCAGCAGGATGATCAGCGCCACGGTCAGGCCCAGTTGCAGATGCCCGTTATCGCCGCCGCTCGCTGTCAGGCCTCCCTCGGGAAGAACCAGATCCAGCGCAGCCATACCGGTGAAATGCATGCTGATGATGCCGGCGCCGAGAATCAGCGCAGCGCTGTACTTGAGCAACTGATGCGCCACGCCGCTGCCTGCGCTGAGATAGCGGGCCACCCACAGCGCTGCGAAACTGGCGCCGATGGCGATCGCCACAGACAGCGCGAACAGTCCTGGATGATAGTAGGCGGTGGCGCTCGACTTCATCGCCGCCATGCCAACGTAATGCATGCCGGCGATGCCCAGGCCGATGACAAACGCGGTTTTCAAGCAATGCAATGCACTCGGCTGCACTTCGCTCAGGGTTTGCATGGCCAGCCAAGAGGCGAGCAGGGCGATCAGCAACGAGAAAAGGGTGATGCCAAGGTCGTACTGAATGTCGATCGGTGTCTGGAAAGCCAGCATGCCGATGAAATGCATGGCCCAGATGCCGCCTGCAAGGCAGGTCGCGCCGATCCAGCGCCAGATCCGCCGCGACCCCGGATCTTCGGCATTTACAACGCGCTCAGCCATATCCAGAGTGGCAAAACTCGCCGCGCAGGCAACCAGATAGGCCACCAGCACCAGCAAGGGATTATGTGTGCAATCTAAAATGACCTGCCCGCTCTCTGGCAGCTCGGTAACAAACTGCAAACCAAGCCACTCCATAGCATGCCCCGTCTCTGAAGTCGTCCTGACTGCGCGGTGAACGCAGGCGAATGACAGGAGTATAGAGGCGGTTTTTGGCCTGGAAGGGGTAGTGGCACATTGGCGCTAATGATTTCGGCATTAGCGTCATAGCGATTGGCGCTAAAGGCTTAAGCGATCTGTTCGAAAGGGATTCGCGCCCAGTCCGGTTGCAGCGGCGGCAAGCCGAAACGCGCGCGGGCCTTATCGCAATCGACATTCTGTTCGCCGTTTTCCCAAGACGATTCGAATTCGCGGCAGGGGCTGGAGCGCAATTCATAAATCGAGCACTTCACCTCGCTGCCCACTTCGCCGACCAGCGCTGTGCAGCGCGGCGATTTGCAGTCGGTGCCGTTCATCGCCACGCGGCTGGGACTGATCTGTGTGACCAGTTCATCAGGCACCGTGCCGCCGGAAGATGAGCACTCACCCCAAAAGAAAGACACGCGAAAATGGGAACAGCAGGCACCGCAATTCAGACACGGACTGACTTCAGACATGGGCGAGGGTATCAAAGGGATTGATCGGGAGATCCGGACGGATCCGGCGGCCATTCTAGGCTTTGCCGCAGACTTGGGAAGGGGGGCGCGAAACTATTTTTTTGTGGCAAGGTTTTGCCGCAAAAGCCCCGGTTTTCGGGGGATTGCAGGCTTATCAAGGGCTTACGTTTCGTTACAGTGCCATGGGCCGATATCAGGCAGACGAATGATCACAGACAGCCTCGGCGCGGCTGACTAGATTGCAGGTTCCGGGCTCGGATGCGTTGGCAGTGAAGCCCCATAACAATAAAGAGACGGACCCATGCAGAACTCGACCCAAGCGGCGAATGCCTGGCGCATTCTGTTCCTGCTGTTCCTCGCCAACCTGTTCAACTTCTTCGACCGCACCATTCCGGCGATCATCATCGAACCAATCCGTATGGAATGGCACCTCAGTGACTTTCAACTGGGCATCGTCGGTACCGCATTCACCATCGTTTATGCCATTGCCGGCCTGCCCTTGGGGCGCATGGCCGATACCGGTTCGCGCAGCAAACTGATGGGCTGGGGCCTGGCAACGTGGAGCGCGCTGACGGCGGTCAATGGTCTGGTCGGCAGTTTCTGGAGCTTCCTGATCGTGCGCATGGGCATCGGCATCGGCGAAGCCAGTTATGCGCCGGCGGCCAACTCATTGATCGGTGACTTGTTTCCGGCGCATCGTCGGGCGCGGGCGATGGGCATTTTCATGCTCGGTCTGCCGCTGGGCCTGTTGCTGGCTTTCTTCACCATCGGCTGGATGGTCAAGGCTTTCGACAGCTGGCGTGCGCCGTTCTTTATTGCGGCGGTGCCGGGTCTGCTTCTGGCGATTTTCATGTTCTTTATCAAAGAGCCGAAGCGCGGGGCGGCGGAAACCGTGCAGGTTTCGCAAGAGAAAGTCGACAAGCCGATCCGCCGGATTCTGGCGGTGCCGACTTTTCTTTGGCTGGTGATGGCCGGGTTGTGTTTCAACTTCGCGACGTACGCCTGCAACTCGTTTCTGGTGCCGATGCTGCAACGCTACTTCCTGATGCCGTTGCAGGAAGCGGCGGTGGCCACCGGGATCATTGTTGGCGTGACCGGGCTGGTCGGTTTGACCCTGGGTGGCTGGATTGCTGACAAGATTCACCAGCGCGTGGCCAACGGGCGGCTGTTGTTCGCCGCGTTCAGTCTGATTGTTTCGACGTTGTGCACGGCGTGGGCGTTGCATTCGGGGCGCATCGAGATTGGCGTATTCGTCGCGGTGTTCAGTGTTGGTTGGCTGTTTGCCTACAACTTCTACACCTGCGTTTACACGGCGATTCAGGACGTGGTCGAACCGCGCCTGCGGGCGACAGCGATGGCGTTGTTCTTTGCCGGGTTGTATCTGTTGGGCGGTGGTCTGGGGCCGGTGGTGGTGGGTGGTTTGTCAGATCATTTCGCGCACACGGCGATGGCGGCGGCGGGGGCTGAGCAGATGACCGAGGCGTTCAAGGCAGTCGGGCTGCATGACGCGATGTACCTGATTCCGGTGGCGCTGTTTTTGACCATGGTCTTTCTGTTTCTGGCGGCGCGGTGTTTTGTGCGTGATGCGCAGCGGATGAAGGAGGGGTTGGTTGCGGTGGTTGAGCCAGAGGTTGCAGCGGCGACTGCTTAACCGCTATCGCGAGCAGGCTCACTCCTACAAGGGGAACGCATTCCAA
>NZ_JBSVXS010000100.1:0-19656 GCF_054070155.1 Pseudomonas sp. SDT291_1_S447 | reverse complement strand
CGCTCCCCAAAGGTGATCGCATTCCAAATGTGGGAGCGAGCCTGCTCGCGAAGGGCCGCGCATCGGTATCTACGGCTTACAACACAATACTCATGCCATCGAACGCCACTTCAACATTACGCCGCGCCAGTTCGGCACGCTCCGGCGAATCTTCATCGAGAATCGGGTTGGTGTTGTTGATATGGATAAGCACCTTGCGCTGCTCAGGCAACTGCTCCAGCACTTCGAGCATGCCGCCAGGCCCGTTCTGTGCCAGGTGACCCATCTCGCGACCGGTACGGGTGCCGACGCCGCGGCGCTGCATTTCATCGTCGTCCCACATCGTGCCGTCGACCAGTAGGCAATCGCTGCTCGCCATGATCTCCAGCAGCGGTGCATCGACCTTGCCCAGCCCCGGCGCATAGAACAATTTGCCGCCGGTGTTCAGGTCTTCCACGATCAAACCAATGTTGTCGCCCGGGTGCGGATCGAAGCGGTGCGGCGAGTACGGTGGCGCGGCGCTGCGCAATGGCAGCGGGGTGAAACGCAGGTTCGGGCACGCCGCCACGGTGAAACTCTGGTCGAGTTCGATGCGGTTCCAGTCCAGCCCGCCATTCCAGTGCGTGAGCATCTTGAACAGCGGGAACCCGGTGCTCAGATCTTCATGAACCATGTCCGTGCACCAGACCTGATGCGGGCAGCCTTCGCGCAGGCTGAGCAGGCCGGTGGTGTGGTCGATCTGGCTGTCCATCAGGATGATCGCGCTGATGCCGGTGTCACGCAGGGCGCGGCCCGGTTGCATCGGGGCGAAGCTTTGCAGCTGCGCGCGGATATCTGGCGAGGCGTTGCACAGCACCCAGTTCACGCCGTCATCGGAGATCGCGATGGACGATTGGGTGCGGGCCTTGGCATTCAGGCTGCCGTCGCGAAAGCCTGCGCAATTGACGCAGTTGCAGTTCCACTGCGGAAAACCGCCGCCGGCGGCCGAACCCAGAATCTGGACGAACATGAACACTCCATCATTTCAACGCGGAAAATAAAACGCCCCGGCGAGCCGAGGCGTTGCACTGCAATTCTACGTAAGCAGAACTCAGCGGCTGGCGAAGTACATGGTGACTTCGAAGCCGATACGCAGGTCGGTGTAAGCAGGTTTTGTCCAGGACATGGTGTGTCTCCTCAGGGTGGGTGGGATAGCGCTGTCCATAGTTATAGTCCACGGCAGCGCAGAGATGTTCCAAATAGTTAGGCTGCTATGTTACTCAAAATTTCACCGGGTTTGCCCGTGAATCTTTGAGAAAGCTCCTTGCAGCCTAGGTAATGATCAATTTCCCGCTTGCCATGGGGTTTGCGGCACTGGATCGCTGGCGAGGCAGAGCCAGCCACCTTCTGCGTTGATCAAGCGCTGTGCAGCGCTGAGCAGTGTCTGGCGATCCAGTAGGCCGATGGCAGCGATCAGTTGCTCAAGATAATCCGACGAGTGGCCAGCGAGCTTGGCCTGCCAGAGCAATTCGGCCGCCTCTTTGCCGGCCAGGGTGGCGTCGTCGAATTGATCGGCGAGCTTTTGCCGGTGTTGGCTGAGGCCGACGTCATCAAGCTGTTCGATCAGCGCGGGAATGCCGTTGAGAAACTGTTGAATGTGCTCGAGCAACTCCGCAGGTTTGACATTTGGCGATTGCACACCGAACAGGAGGCTCGTTTGACCCTGGATCTGGCGCAGCGCACTGAATACCGCGTAGCCCAATTGCAACTCGACTCGCAAACGCTGATAGAACGGTGTCTGGCAAAGCTGCGCGAGCAGGCGCCATGCGGCTTCCTCGGCGATGTCACGATTGGCGGTCGGGCAGCACAGCAGCAAGGCGTGTTCGCTGGATGCGGTATCGATGTGGCTCCAGTGTTTTTGCACTGCGATCGCCTCAACTGCTGGCAACTGATTGTCCGGGATCCCGGGAATGCGGCTAAGGGCCAGGCCCATGGCTGACTGTGTCTGTTGATTCAGACCCAAGGCGAGGCCGTCCCAGCGCGAAGTTGTCCACAGGTGTTTGGCGTCGTCGCCGGTTTTGGCAGATTGCAGAACATGTTCCGGCAACGCCTTAAGCAGCTGGCGAATGGGGATCAGCGGCGTTTCCGACTCACTACGTGGGGAATTCGCGTCAACTTGCGTCAGATTTTTCAGCGCGTGCTCAAGGATGCTGGGCATCGATTCCTGAAAACCGGTGAGCTTCAGGAGCCATTGCGTACCGCTGGCGTTGAAAGACAACTCCACCCCGGCTTCGCGCGCATCCTGCTGCGTTTGCCGAAGACTGCGTTGCAATCTTGAGTGCAGATCAGCGGTGGCTGCAGCTTCCATGTACCAACGCAGGTAGATCGCGCCTTCATCGCCGCTGTCCGTCAATGCCTGGCTGAACTGCATCGGCGAGCGTTCGCGGCGCCCGCGTGAGCGATCCTGAGCAAACGTGCGCAGGCCACGGTGGGCGCTGGTCTGGCCGCGAATCAGCCCGGCATTGGCCAGAGGTTCGCTGGCGCGCAGGAATGGATTGGCAGCGGGCAGGTGCCAGTGCTCGCTGAAGTTATCCACAGTGCCGATGTCGCCGAGGATCTGCCTGAGGGCTGCAACGCCGGAATCGGTCAGGCGGTTTTCCAATGGCTCACTGTCGAGCCGCGCCAGTTGCAGCGGACCACTGACCTGCTGCTGACGTTGTAGTAGGGCGGCGTATTCCTCGCGCAGTGGCGCCCAATCCTGCTGGGCAAAGAAACTCAGCCAATCGCACAGATGTTCGCGAATGGCCGTCAACGATTCGGATGGAGCAGTGAATTCCAGATGCAGTAACGCTTGTCCGGCAAAGTGATAAACCGGCACTGCGTTCAAACCATCGGCGAGATTCTGCTGCTGCAAATGCGCCAGCAATCCGCCGGGTTTGCCGCTGTTCAACCAATGGCAGAGAAACGCCAAAGCCTCGCCGGACGATTCAGGCACGGTATCGAAGGCGAACATCAGGTTGCCGCGCTGTTTGCCGACCTGTTGATAACTTTTCACCGCCAGCGGCAGGGGCATGACCTGCGCAACTTTATCCCCAACCGGCAACATAGACGCGAAATGCTCAGCCAGCGCTTTTAGTTCTTCAAGACTTTGCGGCCCCGCCAGACTCAAGGTCATTTGCCCGGTCTGATAAAACTGTTGGTGGAAATCGTTCAACGCCTGCTGAAACGCCGGATCCTCCACTCTGAGACTGTCCCGATTCCCCGCATGAAACCCGCGCAACGGATGCTCTGCCGGTAAACCTTGATACAACGCAAACTGCTGCTGAGCCGCAGGATCCTGCGACCAGGCGACAAACTCCGCCTGCAACACTTCCCGTTCCCGCAACTGATCGTCCAGATTCATACGCGGATTGGCGAGCATGTCTGACAGACGCTCCAATCCAGCGCTGAACGCTTGTGTCGGCAGCTCAAAGAAAAAGTCGGTGGTACGTTCTCGCGTGCTGGCATTCACTTGCCCGCCATGGCCTTGCACGTAGGCCATCAGTCCTTCACCCGCAGGAAAACGCTCGGTGCCGAGAAACAGCAAATGCTCGAGAAAATGCGCCAGCCCCGGCCATGCCAATGGCACGTCATGGCTACCGGCGGCCACTCGTAGTGCAGCGGCGCTGCGCTTCAGGCCGGACACATGACGCAGGGTCACGCGCAAGCCATTGGCCAGGGTTTCGGTGTGGGGACGGGGGTGAGTCGGCGCAGGCATGGGCACTTCCAGAACAGTGAAGTGCCAATGCTAGCGGATTAGCGCTGATTCAGCGCGGCGTAAAGCTCCGGACGGCGGTCGCTGAGGTAGCGATTGGCCGCGCGCGAGTCGAGCATCGACTGCCGATCCAGTTCGCCAACGATCAGCGCTTCGTCGAGACCGGCCTGGGCGATGCGGCTGCCGTCCGGTGCGGCGATGCTGCTTTGCCCGCAATAGTGGATCTCGCCTTCGCTGCCGCAATAGTTGGCGTAGGCCACGTAGCACTGGTTTTCGAAAGCGCGGGAACGCACGGTGACGTCAGCGACGAAATCGAACGGAATCATGTTCGCCGTTGGCACCAGAATCAGCTCGGCGCCGGCGAGTGCCAGACGGCGGGTGTTTTCCGGAAACTCGAGGTCGTAACAGATCAGGAAACCGAGCTTCCAGCCGTTGAGTTCGACGATGGGAAAATCATCCTCACCCGGGCTGAACATCGAGCGATCCAGATCACCGAACAGATGCGTTTTGCGGTAATTGCACAGGCGCTCACCGCTCGAATCGATCAATTGCACGGCGTTGTAGATCTGTCCGTCGGCGGTGCGCTCCGGATAGCCATAAACAATCGCCAGACCGGCAGCCTTGGCGATTCGCCCGATCTGCTGCGCCCATTCACCGTTGTGGACCTCGGCCAAGGTGCTGACCGCTTCGGCGCCGATGTTGTAGCCGGTCATGAACATCTCCGGCAGCACCAACAGGTCGGCGCCCTTGGCCTCCATCGCCAGTTGATGCAGGCGTTGCAGGTTGGCGGCGGGGTCCAGAGGCAGCGGCGGACATTGGTAAAGGGCTACACGCATCAGGGATTCCTCTTACTCGGGCAGGGCGATAGGGCCGATGTCTTTGAACACATCACCGGGGCCCGGGTTCGCTTTATGTGTCGATCCACCGAAATGCTTCATGATCCCCCACACCGCGTTGAGCGAGGTTTGCACTGCGCCTTCGACCCACGCCGGTGTCCACGATACGTCGTCGCCGGCGATGAAAATTCCGCGCTGCTCGGCTGGCATCTCGTCCTGCATGAAGTGCGCATACATGCGCTGGTTGTAGCGATAGTGGCCCGGCAGTGCACCTTTGAAGGCGCCGAGGAAGTACGGGTCGGCTTCCCACGACACGGTGATCGGGTCGCCGATGATCCGCGCGGCGATGTCGACTTTCGGATAGATCTTTTTCAACGCGTTCAACGCCAGCTCAACGCGTTTTTCCACAGGGTGCGGAAGCATTTTCAACGCGTCGCTCATCCACGAGTACGACAGGCAGATCACGCCTGGCTTGTCGTCGCCGTTGTCGAACAGATAGGTGCCACGGGTCAGGCGATCGGTGAGGGTCATGCTCATCAGGTCGCGACCGGTTTCCGGGTCCTTGTCCTTCCAGAACGGCCGGTCGACCATCACAAAAGTCTTCGACGACTGCATGTAGCGGGTGCGATCCAGCGCCATCCACATCTTCTGCGAGAACAGGCTTTCGTCGCATTCGATCTGGGTGGTCAGCAACCAGCTCTGGCAGGTAGTCAGCACGGCGGCGTATTCGCGGGTGTCGCCGTTGTTGTCGGTGACCGCGAAACGACCATCCGCCGCGTGGGCAATTTTCTTCACGCCGGAGCGCGGCGCACCACGGTGCAGGGATTTCAGGCTGGTGCCTTCGGGCCAGTGCACGCAGCGCTCCGGCACATGTCGCCAGATGCCTTGCGGCACTTGCTCGACGCCGCCGACCACCAGGTGCTGGTGATCGTCGCAGTTGGTCATCACCACGCGGAAGATTTCCAGCATCGAGTTGGGGAAATCCGAGTCCCAGCCGCCGGTGCCGAATCCGACCTGACCGAACACTTCGCGGTGATGGAACGACAGTTTGGCGAAGGCTTCCGAGGTGGCGACGAAGTCGTAGAAGGTGCGGTCATCCCACAGCGGCACCAGGGTATTCCACAGCTCTTTAAGGCGTGGCACATCACGGTCGCGAATGGCTTGCTGGATATCGGCGAACTGCGAGCCGGCCTCCAGTGCGTCCGCCCAGGCGTCAGCCACTTCTTGAAACAGTGCGGGAAGATCCGCCAGTTTCTGTGCGTAATGGGTTTTGCCTTCCAGGTCGATCACGGTGCTGCCGGAGGCCGGCGTCAGCGGGTTCGGGAAAGGTTTGGTTTCCAGGCCGAGCTTGTCGACGTAGTGATAAAACGCGGTGGAGGACACCGGAAAACGCATGCCACCCAGTTCAGCGACGATGCCGTCAGTGCCGTTGAAGGCCTGCGAACGCAGACGACCACCGAGTTTCGATGCTTCGTAGACCACGGGTTTCAAGCCGAGCTTCATCAGCTCGTAAGCGGCTACCAGCCCGGCGATACCCGCGCCGACAATCGCCACTTCGGCGCCGTGATTATGTTCAGGAATAGTGCCGAGACCGGCCGGGTGTTCGATCCAGTCGTCGAAGGCGAACGGAAAGTCCGGACCGAAAATGGTGACCGGTTTCTTACCGTCTGCAGGATGGCGATTGTTCTTGTTCATGGCTGACCTTGCTGGCGACCCGACGCGGGATGCGCGTCTGAGTATAGGAAAAGATGCCAGCCATTCTAGGGAGCGTAGAACACGTTAATAAGACGCAAAGTGTCGTCGTTTTGCAAAATTAGCAATCAATATGACGAGCAGCTACTACAGAACGACCAAAATGTGGGAGCGAGCCTGCTCGCGAAGAGGCCCTGAAATTCACCCGAGAAGCCCATCAAAATCTTAAACCGGCTGCCCCCGATCAATCTTGCTGCTCAAAATGATCGACGTCGTGGTCTTCTCCACCCCGTCCACGCTGCCAATCTGATCCAGCAACTGATCCAGTTGCTCCGGCGAATCCGTACGCAACCACGCCACATAATCAAACTCGCCACTCACCGCACACAGCTGCTGCACTTGGGCCATCGCACTTAACCGACGCAACACGTCCTTGCCGGAACGCGGCTGCACCTTGATCCCGACGTAGGCTTGCAAGCCACCATCGACCACGCGTTGACCCAAGCGCACGCCATACCCGGTGATCACTTTGGCTTTTTCCAGGCGCGCCAGTCGCGACGTCACGGTGGTGCGGGCAATGCCCAATTGCCGGGCGAGCATGGCCACGCTCTCACGGGCATTGATCTGCAGGGCGGCGATCAGCTGACGATCGATTTCATCAAGCACGGGCGGGCGGATGTCTGGCAAGGGGCGGCTCCATTGGCGCGGATCTTTGGCCTGTGCATGTTACAGACTCAGTCAGTAGACCGCTTGCAGGCGATGATGCTGAAACGCAGACATGGAAAAACCGCGCCGTCACGCGACTTTTTACGTGCGCATGGGGAGTCGAATGCTGCGCGAGAAACTTGACAGTTTTCGCTCTATCAACTGGTAACTGAAGTAAGCAACCGCCAGCACTGCGGCGTAGCAAACTGCCCAAAACAATAGTGCATGCCAGACGCTGTTACCGCTGAGCCCTGTCATGACCCATAGGCGCCCGCAAACGCTGAGTGTCAGAACATGCGACAGGTACAGCGAATAGGACATGTCCCCGACAGATCTGAGAAGAGCAGATGCCTTCATTCGACCTTTTGCTTCTTGCAGTGCAAATGCCAACAATAAAAGTGTGTAACCACCACCGACCGCAACTGCACGGTCCAGGGATATGGATTGAATGACATCGGCGTCGCCGACGACATCCCAGGCAATTGCGTAGACGAGTCCAGTCAACCCGGTCAATACCATTAGGGGGATGTTAAAAGGGGACGGCGAGGTAGCCGACGAAAGCTTCAGATACGCGATTCCAGCCAGGGCGCCGAAAATGAATTCGATAGAGAACTCATGGAACATGACTCGGAGATAGGGATTACCCGGCGTATCCGTGAATAACGAAACACCGATAATCGTGATTAACCACAGCATAAATGCATGCGTTATGCGCTTGGCCGGCAGCATCAGGATCAAGGCAAATACGAGATAAAACCAGACTTCGTGGATGAGTGACCAGGCGACCATCAATAAGGGTAACGTCGAACTCGGGAGCAGGAAAAATGATGACACCATGTCAACAGATCCAGCTTGAGATCCGTTCACCAGCTCGGGCTTGATCTGAGCAACAAGGAAGAGGGCGAGAAAATAAACCCAGTAGGTCGGATAAATTCGAAAGAATCGCCCTTTGAGAAAGTTAGCCACTTTGCCTTTAAGACCGAACTTGTTACGGAAAGCGATAATCATCACGAAACCACTGATGACAAAAAACAGGTCTACGCCGGTTTGCCCAAAAACAAACAGCTTCGGTAAAAGGCTTTCACCTTTCACATATTTGGCATTGATGAAGAGTGAGTGAAACGCTACGACAAAAAGCGCCGCCAGCCCCCTGCCAGCTTGTAGCGAGGAAAGTTTGTACACGGTTATTTATCCCTAAAGCCGTCAGACATCCTGTGCTGGCATTTTGGGAATTGTGATTCCCGGACGCAAGTGCCAAGGCGTGCATTGGCTGTCTACTTTCAAACGCCAGAAACACGAAAGCCGCGCATTTAGCGCGGCTTTCAGGTTTGGTGGGCCCACACGGACTTGAACCGTGGACCAAAGGATTATGAGTCCTCTGCTCTAACCAACTGAGCTATAGGCCCTCAGTAGGTCGCGGATTATAGCGACGGTTTCTCGGCTGTGCTATCCGAATAATCCGATACGGTTACACGAAGAAACGTCGCGGCGAATTCTTCTGGTGGTAACGGCAGGCTGACGATGTAGCCCTGGATCTGTTCGCAGCCTTCGGCGGCGAGAAATTGTTGTTGCGCCTGGGTTTCCACACCTTCGGCGATGACGGTGAATTGCATGCTCCGGCCCAGCGCGATAATGGCCCGGACAATGGCCGCGTCGTGGGGATCGTCGGGCAGTCCACGAACGAATGACTGGTCGATCTTGAGGATATCCAGCGGCAGGCGTTTGAGGTAACTGAGCGAAGAATATCCGGTGCCGAAGTCGTCGATCGCCAGTTGTACACCGAGATGTTTGAGCTGGTGCAGCACGGCCAGCGCCTCTTCGGCCTGACTCATGATGAAATTCTCGGTAATTTCCAGTTGCAGTAAATCCGGCTGCAGGCCGTTGTCGTTGAGCAGTTGTTCGATGCGCCCGAGCAGATTCGGCTGACGCAGTTGCGCGCCGGCGAGGTTCACCGACAGCGGGCCGAGGCTGTCGTAGATCTGATTCCATTCGAACATTTGCCGGCACGCGGTCTCGAGCACCCAATCACCGATCTGCAGGATCATGCCGTTTTCTTCGGCCAGCGGAATGAAGTGCTCCGGCGGTACGTCGCCGAAGGTAGGGTGACGCCAGCGGATCAGGGCTTCAGCACCGACCAGGCGATGGTCGTCAAGGCTGATTTTCGGTTGGTAGTAGAGGCGCAGTTCATCGCGCTCGATGGCCCGGCGCAGTTCGTGTTCCAGCGCGATGCGCTCGCTGGCCTGGGCGGTGAGGTCGCGGGTATAGCTCTCGACACGGTTGCGGCCCTTGGCCTTGGAGCGGTACATCGCTGCATCGGCATTTTTTACCAGCGTAGCGACGTCGCAACCGTCCCGCGGATAGAGGCTGGTGCCGATGCTGGCGCTGATGAAGAACTCATGCTCGCCGGCCTGGAACGGCGCACCGAAACAATTGAGCAGTTTGGTGGCGATGTTGTCGGCGTCGCTGGCCTGTTGCAGGCCGGGCAGCAGGATGATGAATTCGTCACCACCCAGACGCGCCACGGTATCGATGTCGCGCAGTTGCTCTTTCAGGCGCACGGCGATGCCCTTGAGCAGCAGGTCGCCGACCGGGTGACCGAGGCTATCATTGATGTGTTTGAAGCGGTCGAGATCGAGAAACAGCACGGCGCCCTGACCACCGTTTTCCTGCTGACTGTTCAGTGCCATCAGCAAGCGGTTTTCGAACAGCGTGCGGTTTGGCAGGCCGGTGAGCGGGTCGTGGTGCGCCTGATAGTCGAGTTTGGCTTGTGCATGCTTGAGACTGGAGATGTCGGCAAACACCGCGACAAAGTGAGTAATGAACTTGTCGCGATTGCGTACCGCGCTGATGGTCAGCCAGCTCGGGTACAACTCGCCGTTCTTGCGCCGGTTGGAGATCTCGCCCTGCCAGTGACCTTCGTCGGTCAACTGGTGCCACATTGCCGCGTAGAACGCGCTGTCATGCAGGCCGGAGGCGAGCAAGCGCGGTGTATGGCCGAGCGCTTCGCTTTCGCTGTAACCGGTAATCTCGGTGAAGGCGCGGTTGACCGCACTGATGTGCTGTTGGGTGTCGGTGATCAATACGCCTTCAGCGGTGCTTTCGAACACGGTGGCGGCCTGTTGCAGTTTTTCCTGCATCAGATGACGCTCGGTGATGTCGCGGGCGATGGTCAGCATGCAGTCTTCTTCACCGATCGGCAGCGGACGGCTGGAGACTTCGCAGAGGCGAATCTGCCCGTCACTGCGGCGAATATGACAGGTGAAGTCACGCACAAAGCCGTCGCGGTGCAACAGGTCGAGCATCTGTTTGCGCTCGTTGAGATTGACCCATATCCCCAGGTCCAGCGCCGAACGATCCACCGACATGGCGCTATTGAAACCGGTGATACGGCTGAAACCTTCGTTGACCTCCAATAGCAGGCCATCGCTCTGGCGTGATAACAACAAACCATCCGGCGAGGCATGGAAGGCTTTGGCGAATTTCTCTTCGGAGGTTTGCAGCTGCTGCTGGGTTTCCTTGAGCTGGGTGATGTCACGTACAACGACCACCAGGGCTGGCGTGGTGTCCAGATCGAACGGCTCGGCGGAAATCAGGCCAGTGAACAATTGGCCGTTGTTGCGGCGAAAGGGCATCTCCAGGTTGCGAATACTGCCCGCCTGCAAACGTTGCAGAAGTCCCGGACCGACGCCGGGAATGCCCCAGATATTCAGGTCGGTCGCCGTTTGGCCAAGGACTTCCTCGGCTTTCAGCCCGATCTGTTCTTCAAACGCTTCGTTGACCTCCAGCAGGCAACCGTCGGACAGTCGTGCAATCACCAGAATATCCGGGCATTGCTGGAAAACCGAAGCGAATTTTTGCTCCGAGAGCTGCAGTGCTTCTTCAGTGTGTTTGATTTCGCTGATGTCGATCATCAGGCCGCGCATCACCGGCTCATGACCATGTTCGATCAGGCTGACGATGTCGCGCACCCACAAGCAGCGACCATCGGCGGTGATCACCCGATAGTCGACGATGTGATCACGGCCCTCGCGCAGGGCCTCCTTGCAGTAGCTCTGCGTACGGGTCAGATCGGCCGGGTGAATGATGTTGTGCCAGAAGCCGGGGATCAGCCAGTGCGATTGTGGATAGCCGAGCAAGTCCTCGGCGTGGGGTGACACGTAGCTGTAGGTGAAGTCGCTCATCCGCGCTTCCCAAGCAATGGCCGACAGACTCTCGACCAGGCCACGATAGTGATATTCGCTGCTGCGCAGTTCCTGTTCGAGGTCGATACGTCGGGCGATTTCCGAACTCAGGCGGCGGTTGATGCGGATCACCACGGCGAGGATCGTCACCAGCAGCAACAGTCCTGGCAATCCGTAGATCAACAAATCTGACCAGAATGTCCGATGATCAAGGACGTTGCCGACCCAGTGCTCCTGAATGCTGCTGATTTCATCAGGGCTCATGTCCGCGAGCACTTTGTCGAGAATCCCCACCAGCATCTTGTTATCGCGGGGCACGGCCATTGCCAGTTGGTAGCGATACGGGGTTTCGCCACTGACGTACAGGCCGTCGAGCTTGAGCTGGCGCAGGCTCCAGACACTCGAAGCGAGGTCGCCGACCACGGCGTCCACTTCGTCGGTCGCCAACGCCTGCAGCGCCGAACTGACATTGGGCATGGCCACCAGATTCAGATCGGGGTGGTGGGTGCGCAGCAGTTCGTGGGGCGCATAGTTTTCCACCACGGCGATTTTCAAACCGTACAGGTCGTCGAGCTTGCGCGGTTGCGCGCCGCCGATGTGGGCAAGGATGACAATCGGGAAATCAAGATAAGGGCGGGTGAACGACAGGTAGGTCTGGCGCTCAGGGGTGGACATGATGCCGGGGAGAAGATCGATTTTGCCCGATTTGACCTGCTCCAGCACCACCGTCCAGCTCACTGGCTCAATGGGGGTCAACTTGATTGCCAGGCGTTGGCGAATCACATCGATATAGTCGGCAGCCAGGCCCTGATAGCGGCTCTGATCGTCGCGAAACTCAAAGGGCGGCCACGATGCATCGACACCCAGGCGCAAGTCCGGGTGAGCCGCCAGCCAGCTACGTTCTTCATCGGTCAGAGTCAGCGCGTCAGCCGTTGCGGTCCAGATCATCAGTGACAGCAAAAAAAGCACGGACGCCAATCTGGGCATAACGCTCTCGTTATGGCTCGGGGATGATTGTTTCGAGTGTAGACGGGGTATGCGGGGGAGGGGCGTTGCGAAGGATTTAATCTGCCATATAAACAAAACCCCCGGCCTGGGCCGGGGGTTCTGGTATCACTCGTCGAGGAAGGAGCGCAGATGCTCGCTTCGCGTCGGGTGGCGCAGCTTGCGCAGCGCCTTGGCTTCGATCTGACGGATCCGCTCACGCGTTACGTCAAACTGTTTGCCCACTTCTTCGAGTGTGTGGTCGGTGTTCATGTCGATACCGAAACGCATGCGCAGTACTTTGGCTTCACGGGCAGTGAGGCCGGACAGCACTTCGCGAGTCGCTTCTTTGAGGCTCTCAACAGTGGCGACATCGATTGGCGACTGCATGGTCGAGTCTTCGATGAAGTCACCCAGATGGGAGTCTTCGTCATCACCGATCGGCGTTTCCATGGAGATCGGTTCTTTAGCGATCTTCAATACCTTGCGGATTTTATCCTCAGGCATTTCCATGCGTTCGCCCAGCTCTTCCGGAGTCGGTTCGCGACCCATTTCCTGCAACATCTGCCGGGAAATACGGTTGAGCTTGTTGATCGTCTCGATCATGTGCACCGGAATACGGATGGTGCGGGCCTGGTCGGCGATCGAGCGAGTGATCGCCTGACGGATCCACCAGGTGGCATAAGTCGAGAACTTGTAACCACGACGGTATTCGAACTTGTCTACCGCTTTCATCAAGCCGATGTTGCCTTCCTGGATCAGATCGAGGAATTGCAGACCGCGGTTGGTGTACTTCTTGGCGATCGAGATCACCAGACGCAAGTTGGCTTCAACCATCTCTTTCTTCGCGCGGCGGGCCTTGGCCTCACCGATCGACATGCGACGGTTGATGTCCTTGATTTCTGCGATGGTCAGACCGGTTTCGGTTTCCAGCGCGATCAGTTTCTGCTGGCAACGAATGATGTCCGGCTGCACACGACCAATGGCCTCGGCGTACTTGCTCTTGCCTTTGGCCAGGGCGTCGGACCAGCTTTCGTCGACTTCGTTGCTCGGGAACTGACGCAGGAAATCGGCGCGTGGCATACGTGCATCACGTACACACAGTTGCATGATCGCGCGCTCTTGCTGACGCAGACGATCCAGGGCACCGCGAACACGCTCGACCAGGCCTTCGAATTGCTTCGGAACCAGTTTGATCGGCATGAACAGCTCGGCCAGTGCCAGCAACTCGGCAATCGCTGCCTTGTTGCTGCGACCGTGCTTTTTCAGGGCCTTGCGGGTGATTTCCATCTGATCAGCCACGGCGCCAAAGCGCTGGGCAGCGATGACCGGATCCGGACCGCTTTCGGCTTCTTCTTCGTCATCGGAAGATTCGGCTTCATCGTCGTCGGTGTCGTCGTCGGCTTTCGCCACTTTCGCTTCGACAGGCGGCGGCACTTCGGCAGGCGGCGCAATGCCATCGTCCGGGTCGATGTAACCGCTCAGGACGTCGGACAGGCGACCACCTTCGGTGGTGACGCGGGTGTACTCGGAGAGAATGTGGTCAACCGTGCCAGGGAAGTGCGCGATTGCGCTCATCACTTCACGGATGCCCTCTTCGATACGCTTGGCGATTTCGATTTCGCCTTCACGAGTCAGAAGCTCGACCGTACCCATTTCACGCATGTACATGCGCACTGGGTCAGTGGTGCGACCGATATCGGTCTCCACCGCTGCCAACGCAGCGGCTGCTTCTTCCGCAGCGGCCTCGTCGGTATCGGCGTCGGCCAACATAAGGGCGTCCGCATCCGGAGCACTCTCGTGTACGGGGATCCCCATGTCGTTAATCATGCGGATGATGTCTTCCACCTGCTCAGGATCTGAAATATCCTCGGGCAGGTGGTCGTTGACCTCGGCGTAAGTCAGATACTTCTGCTCACGACCCAGTTTGATCAACTCAATAATACGAGACTGCTGTTGCGCTTTTCCGGACATAACACCCTATCCACTGAAGGTCTTGGCGGGCAAAAAACAAGCCGAGGATTATACCTGAGCTATGACCTCACGCGCCAGTTGAGGTCGGGTTTGATGCGGAAACATTGCGACTTAATAGGTCGCGCAGTTGGTTTTTCTCTTCAATGCTCAGTTCGCTTTGACGCGCTTTCCTGAGCAACTGTTCCAGATTTCGCTCGCGTTGGCGGGCTGACAAGCTAGTAATGGTGTCGAAAAACTGTTGTTCAAGGTTATCTCCGTCAATCAGCCACTCCTTTTCTGCCAGTGCCTTGAGCAGGCGACCCTGTTCAGTGCCGTGCCATCGCGCGATCAACTGAAATGAGTTTAGCTTGGGATTCTTCTGTACGGCTTCGAGCAACGCCACAAGCAACTGGGCGTTGGTCTGATTTTCGTCCGCAATGTGTCCGGCGTCTTCAACGCGCTCGGCCAATTGCGGGTGATGCAGCAAGGTGCGCAGGGCGGTCAGGGTCGGCGATTCGACGCCGATCGGCGTGCGTGGGCGTTGTTGGTCACGATCGCCGCCACGTTTGCCGTTCTTGTCCCAGGGCTTCTTGTCCCACTTCTTGCCGCCAGCGCCGGGTTTCTTTGGCGTCCATTCCTGCTGCGGCACATACAGGTCCTGTGCCTGCGGCTGATGGTAGTCGCTGTAGTCCGGCATTGCGTCGTAATCGATGCCCGGATCGTAGGCGGGCGGCGCTTCCTGCGGCGCATTTTGTGCGAGCTGGCTGACGGTTTCACTGCTCAGACCAGTAATTTCGGTCAGGCGTTGACGCATCAGGATGCGCAGGTTGGCGCCCGGTACTTTGTCGATCAGCGGGGCCGCGAGGGTGGCCATGTGCGCCTTGCCTTCGAGCGAGCGCGGATCGGCTTCTTCAGTCAGTTGCTGGAAAAAATAGTCCGCCAGCGGTTGAGCATGCTGATTGATCCGTGCTTTGAACGCGTCAGTGCCTTCGGCGCGCACTAGAGTGTCCGGGTCTTCGCCTTCGGGCAGAAACAAAAATCGCGCCCGGCGGCCGTCTTGCAGGCTCGATAGCGTTGCTTCCAGGGCGCGCCACGCGGCGTTACGGCCGGCCTGGTCACCGTCGAAACAGAACAATACGTTCGGTACGACGCGGAACAGGCGCTTCAAATGTTCTTCGCTGGTCGCGGTGCCCAGTGTCGCGACAGCATTCTTCAGGCCTTGCTGGGCGAGGGCGATGACGTCCATATACCCTTCGACGACAATGATTTCGTCGAGGTTGCGGTTGTTCTTGCGCGCTTCATAAAGGCCGTAGAGCTCCTGGCCTTTATGGAAGACCGGGGTTTCCGGTGAGTTCAGGTATTTCGGCTTGTCGTCGCCGAGAACGCGGCCGCCGAAAGCGATGATCCGCCCACGCGTGTCGCGGATCGGGAACATTACGCGATCGCGGAAGCGGTCATAGCGTTTGCCGGTTTCGGCGTTCTCGATCAGCAGGCCGGCGTCGATCATGGCTTTTTGCTGAAGCGTGTCGCTGCTCAAGTGTTTGAACAGGTTGTCCCAGCCCGGCGGCGCGAAACCGAGGCCGAAATCGCGGGCGATTTCGCCGGTCAGGCCGCGGCCCTTGAGGTAATCCACGGCAGCCTTGCGGGCGGGATGGCTCTTGAGCGCCTGCTTGTAGAAGTCAGCGGCAGCGGTGAGCAGCGGGTAGAGCGGCGAATCGGTCGGTTGCCGTGGCTTGCGCTCGCGGCCGCTTTCTTCGCGGGGAATTTCCATGCCGGCGGCTTTGGCCAGATCCTCGACGGCCTGGGGGAAGTCCAGGTTGTCGTGATCCATGAGAAAGCCGAGGGCATTGCCGCCGGCGCCGCAGCCGAAGCAATAATAAAACTGCTTGTCGGGGCTGACGCTGAAGGACGGGGTTTTCTCTTTGTGAAATGGGCAACAGGCGGTGTAGTTCTTGCCGGCCTTCTTCAATTGCACGCGCGAACTGACCACGTCGACGATGTCGGTGCGGTTCAGCAGGTCGTCAATGAAGCTCTGGGGAATCAGCCCGGCCATGGCGTACTCGTCGTCTGCGCTGTAATAAGTCCGATGCGAAATGCTGCCGAACGCGGGTCATTGTTTGAAGCGCGCAAAATATGCGGCTCGACCGGTGTCGTCTGCGTAATCGCTGTCGGGAAGTGTATCTGCCGAAAATCCACTGACGTTAGTACTCATCAGCCTTCGACTATTTGAAAGTGTTGCGCTGAATCCGCTGGCGGCCGGTAAAGGGCCTCGGATAGCTCAATAAAGCGGGCACGCATGCAGGTGCCTTGGGCTGATCGTCGTAAGAGGAATCAGTGGGTGTGCTCGTCAGTAGCCTTGAAAGGCTCGTCAGAAAAGACGTGCACCGCTGGCAAAAGAGCCAGGTCTGACGCGTGAAGCAGATTTGTCTCGGTCGCGTGTGCGGCTTCGACGGTGAAGCATCAAGCGTTTTACGCAAATGCCATTAGCCCGGCTGAGAGCCGGGCTTAGGCAAGAAGCTTGCTACGAACGTCTGTGTATTAGTACAGACGAACGGCGCGGCGCTGTTCGCGCTGAACTTTCTTGGCGTGACGCTTAACAGCGGCTGCTGCTTTGCGCTTACGCTCAGAAGTTGGCTTCTCGTAAAATTCGCGGCTACGAACTTCAGCCAGTACACCGGCTTTTTCGCAGGAGCGCTTGAAACGACGCAGAGCTACGTCGAAGGGTTCGTTCTCTTTAACTTTGACGGCTGGCATCCAGAGCTACCTTCATTCATTACCGGGGTCAACATCCTCGCGGCAAAAGAGCACTTGAAGACGTCGGTTTTTAAGGGTTGCGGATGTTAACCCCTCATCGCTCGGAATGCAAAGCCTCTGATCGAAAACCGCTGGTCGGGGCATCGCGCGGCGACTATTATGCGCGCCTTCGAATTCAGCCTAAACAAGGCGCAAACCCATGCTAGTACTGGGATTAGAAACCTCCTGCGACGAAACCGGCGTCGCATTATATGACAGTGAACGCGGCCTGCTGGCCGACGCGCTGTTCAGCCAGATCGACCTGCACCGGGCCTATGGCGGTGTAGTGCCGGAGCTGGCCTCGCGTGATCACGTCAAACGCATGCTGCCCTTGATTCGTCAGGTGTTGGCCGAGGCTGACTGTGTGCCGACAGAGATCGATGCGATCGCCTATACCGCGGGTCCTGGCCTGGTTGGCGCGCTGTTGGTCGGTGCTTCCTGCGCTCAGGCGCTGGCGTTTGCCTGGGGCATTCCAGCGCTCGGCGTGCACCACATGGAAGGGCATTTGCTGGCGCCGATGCTGGAGCCAAAACCGCCGGAATTCCCGTTCGTCGCTTTGTTGGTTTCGGGCGGTCATACGCAGCTGGTTCAGGTCGATGGTATCGGCCAATACGCCTTGCTCGGCGAGACACTCGACGACGCTGCGGGCGAAGCATTCGACAAAACCGCGAAGATGATGGGCCTGAATTATCCGGGCGGGCCGGAAATTGCCAAGTTGGCGGAGAAGGGCGTTGCAGGACGTTTCACCTTTCCGCGTCCGATGTGCGATCGCCCGGGTCTGCAATTCAGCTTCAGTGGTCTGAAAACCTCTGCGCTCAACGCTTGGCAGCAGTGCGTCAGCGCCGGGGACGACAACGAGCAAGCCCGTTGCGACATCGCGCTGGCGTTCCAGCAGGCCGTGGTGGAGACTTTGACCATCAAGTGCAAGCGTGCCCTGAAACAGGCCGGCATGAAGCGTCTGGTGATCGCTGGCGGCGTCAGTGCCAACAAGGCCTTGCGCGTTTCGCTGGAAAAGATGCTCGGCGATATGAAAGGTGATGTGTTCTACGCCCGTCCCGAGTTCTGCACCGACAACGGCGCGATGATCGCGTTTGCCGGTTGCCAGCGCTTGCAGGCCGGTCAGCAGGAAAGTCTGGCAATCAGCGTGCAGGCGCGCTGGCCAATGGAGCAATTGTCGCCGTTGTGATGAGAGGCGCTCATGGGCGCTATTTAAAAATGCCGTTCGCGCCCGGCAAACAGGTCGCGTAGATTGCCGCGGTGGCGCCAGACGATCAGCAAGGTCAGTGCGCTCATTGGCAACAGCGCCTCCGGTTCCTGCCAGGCCAGCAACGGCAGGGTCAGCGGCGTGGCAATCAGCGCGGCCAGCGAGCTGGTACGGGTCAGGTAGAACGTCAGCAGCCAGGCGCACACGGCCAACAGCGCAGCGGGCGGATACAGGCCCAGCAGCATGCCGGCAGCGGTGGCGACACCTTTGCCACCACGGAAGCGGAAATACAGCGGGAACAGGTGACCGATCACGGCGCACACGCCGATCCACGCCTGATCCTGCAGCGAAAGGCCGACAGCCGAGGCGATCAGCACCGGCACCAGGCCTTTGCACAGATCACCCAGCAGGGTCAGGATCGCCAGTTTGCGACCGGCCAGGCGCAGCATGTTGGTGGCACCGGCATTGCCCGAGCCACTCATTCGCGGATCCGGATTTCCGGTCAGGCGGCTGAGCAAAATGGCGAAGGACAGCGAGCCGAGCAGGTAGGCGAAAGTCGCCAGTAACCAAAACATGCTAACTATTCCGGGCGAGGACGCCCTGATTCTAACGGCGCATTGCGCCCTTGTCGTGCAGCGGAGAGAAGTGCTTGGACAGAGTGTTTATCGAGGGCCTGGAAGTCGACACCGTGATCGGTGCCTACGACTGGGAGCGCGGCATCCGACAGTGCTTGCGACTTGATCTGAGCTTCGCCTGGGACAATCGCCCGGCCGCCGCCGGTGACGACCTGACCCTGGCGCTCGACTACGCTAGCGTTTCCACGCGGATTCAGGCTTTTGCCGAGCAGGCGCAGTTTCAGTTGGTCGAGACCTTTGCCGAGCGTCTGGTCGAAGTGCTGATGGATGAATTCAAGATCACATGGGTGCGTCTGAAGTTGACCAAGCCTGGCGCTGTACCGGCCGCGAAGGGCGGTGTGGGTGTGGAGATCGAGCGCGGATGTCGCTGACTCAGGTCTACCTCGGGCTCGGTAGCAATATCGAGCGCGAAACCCATTTGCGTGCCGGACTCGACGCTTTGGCGACATTTCTGGTGGATATCCGCTGTTCGGCGGTGTTCGAGAGCGCGCCAGTGGGGATCAAGAGCGGGCCGTTCTTTAACTTTGTGGTGTCGGCGTATACCGATCTGCCATTGATGGAGCTGGATCGGCGCTTGAAATTCATTGAGGCGGATAACGGCCGTTACGCGCCGGATCGCAAGGGCTTGCCGCTGGATATCGATGTGCTGCTGTATGGTGATCTGGCGGGGAATTTCGACGGTTTGGTTCTGCCGCGTGCCGAGATTCTGAAAAATGCTTTTGTGCTGTGGCCGTTGTCGCTGATTGCGCCGGATCGCGTGCATCCGGGTGTGGGAAAAAGCTTCGCGACGTTGTGGGCTGAGGCGCAGATTGATCAGGTATTGGCGCCAGTAGCGTTCGAGTGGCGCGGGCAGCAGTTCACGCCGTCGAATCTTTAAAGCAAAAGATCGCAGCCTGCGGCAGCTCCTATAGGAAAACACTTAATCCCATGTAGGAGCTGCCGCAGGCTGCGATCTTTTGAT
>NZ_JBSVXS010000099.1:0-19835 GCF_054070155.1 Pseudomonas sp. SDT291_1_S447 | reverse complement strand
ATGTATTTCCCTGTAGGAGCTGCCGAAGGCTGCGATCTTTTACTCTTCAGGATTTGACAGAAATCCCCACTCCAACTGCCGAACTGCCTTCGGAGGGTGAGCGCACCTGGATGATCAGCAGCGCGGCAATCACCGCCGGGATCGCACAGAAGAAGAAAATCTGTTCGACCGGAATGTGCATTGCCAACAACAGGCTGCCAAACAGCGGCCCGAGAATCGAACCGAAGCGCCCCACGCCCAACGCCCAACCAGTGCCCGTCGCGCGCACATGTGCCGGGTAGAAGTTACTGGCAAACGCATTCAGCGTCAGTTGCCCGCCGATGATGCAGAACCCGGCGGCGAAGACGCAGGCCACCAGATAACGCGGATTGTCATGATTGAGCCCCAGCAGAATCGTGCACAGCGCTGCGCCCGCCAACACGCCGGACAACAACCGCACCTTGCGCTTCAAGCGGTCGGCGAACCACGCCATGCAGATCGCACCCAGGGTACCGGCGAACAGGAACATCGACGTCACCAGATTCGCCTCGTTGAGTTTCAGGCCACTTTCCAGCAGCAGCGTCGGCAGCCAGCTGATCATGAAGTACAGCAGAATCAGGCTGACGAAAAAAGTCGCCCAGATCAGCAAGGTCGGCCGCGCGTAGCCGTTGCGGAACAACTCGACCACGGTCAGTTTGCTGCCCTGCTCGCGCTCGTTCTGCTCGACACTGGCAACGGGCGGCTGCCAATCCGGCAGCATCCTTGCGGTAACTTTGCGCAGTCGTACATACGGCGGTGCATCACGCAACAGGCGTGGCAGCGACTCCGGTAGCATCCACCAGAGAAACGGAAACAGCAGCAACGGCGTGACGCCACCGGCAAGGAACACCGCTTGCCAGCCGAATTGGTCGATGAACCCGGCGGCGACAAAACCACCCGCCGCGCCACCGAACGAAAAGCCACAGGCCGCCAGCGTCACCATCAAGGTGCGCAAACGCGGTGGCGAGTATTCCGACATCAACGCCATGGCACTGGGCATCGCTCCACCCATGCCGATGCCGCAGATGAAGCGCGCGATCATCAGTGTGTTCAGCGAATCGGCGAAGACCATCAGCACGGTCAGTGTGGCGTAGATCAGTACGCAGGCGAGCAGAATCCGGCGCACGCCAAAGCGGTCAGCCAGCGGCGTGACCGCCAGTGAACCAAGGGTGAGACCGAGCAGATTGGCGCTGAACACAGGCCCGAACGCCGACTTTTCCAGCCCCCAGTCCTGCGCCAGCGCGGGCACCACGTAACCGAGCACTTGGGCGTCGTAGCCGTCGGTGACCAACAGCAAGGCGAGCAGGATCAAGAGCAACCACTGATAGCGGGACACAGGGCGGGCGTCGAGTGCCGCGCGAAAGCTGGCAATCTGGTTGTGCATCGCAAGGTACCTGTTTTGTTTTTATGATCATGCGAATGGCGATATTCCCTTGTAGGAGTGAGCCTGCTCGCGATAGCGGTGGTTCAGTCAGAACATCAGTGACTGACACTCCCTCATCGCGAGCAGGCTCACTCCTACAGGGTTATGGGGTGTCTGGTTGATTGGCAGGATGAGCCTTGATGAACGCTGGATGTTCAGCCGCCAATGCGGCGACCCGACGAATTTTCGGATACGCCTCAAGGCTGACGTTGAACCGCTCTGCCGCATACAACTGCGGAATCAGGTAAACATCAGCCACGCACGGCCACTCACCAAAACAGAAACCCTCGTCGCCAATCAACTGCTCCACTGTCGCCAGCCCTTGGCTGATCCAGTGACTGATCCACTCGACCACCTGCGGCTCGTCGTGCCCCAATTGGCGCAGGCGATTAAGCACACTGACGTTGTGCAGCGGATGCACATCGCAACCGATCACCGCCGCCACACCGCGCACCTGGGCGCGGGCGAGCAGATCCTCAGGCAGCAACGGCACCTGTGGATAACGCTCCTCCAGATACTCGATGATCGCCGGCGACTGAATCAGCAAACCGCCTTCGTCAGTGCGCAGCGCCGGCACCCGCCCCTGTGGATTGATCGCCAGATAAGCCGCTTGCCGATGCTCGCCACCCGGCGGTGCGATCAGGTTGACCGGCAGCGCCTGGTAGTCCAAACCTTTGAGCGCCAGCGCAATTCGCACCCGGTACGACGAGGTGGAACGGTAATAGGTATAGAGATCCATGAGCCGCTCCTGTCAGCGCGCCGGCAACACTTTGCCACGGCACTCGCCGAAGCCGATCGACGCAAAACCGTCACGGGCACAACGCGCACGCAAGATGATTTCGTCGCCATCTTCAAGGAATTTCCGCACCTCGCCAGACGCCAGTTCGATCGGCTTTTTGCCGCCCTCGGTGATTTCCAGCAGGCTGCCGAACTGACCGCTCTCAGGGCCGGACAAAGTGCCCGAACCGAACAGGTCACCGGCCTGCAACTGGCAACCGTTCACGCTGTGGTGCGCGACCATTTGCGCGACGGTCCAGTACATGTAGCGCGTGTTGCTCAGGGTCAGGCGATGGGCCGGCAGGTTCTGCTCGCGCATGGCTTCAGTGAGCAGCAGCACTTCCAGCTCGATGTCGAAGGCTCCGCCGTCCTGATCGCGTTTGTCGAACAGGTAAGGCAGCGGCTGCGGATCACCTTCAGGACGCTTCGGTTGCGCGGTGCGGAACGGCTCCAGCGCTTCCGCCGTGACCACCCACGGCGACACACTGGTAATGAAACTCTTGGACAGGAACGGACCCAGCGGCTGGTATTCCCACGCCTGAATATCACGCGCCGACCAGTCGTTGAGCAGGCAGAAACCGGCGATGTGATCAGCGGCGTCGCCGATGGCGATTGAATCGCCCATCTCGTTGCCCTGACCGATCCAGATGCCCAGCTCCAGTTCATAGTCCAGGCGTGCGCACGGACCAAAAGTGGGTTCGGTCTGACCGGCCGGCAAGGTCTGGCCTTTCGGACGACGCACGTCGGTGCCGGATGCACGCACGGTGGAGGCACGACCGTGATAACCGATCGGCACATGCTTGTAGTTCGGCAGCAACGGGTTATCCGGACGGAACAGTTTGCCGACGTTCTGCGCGTGCTCGATGCCGACGTAGAAGTCGGTGTAATCGCTGATGCGTGCCGGCAGGTGCAGTTGGCAATCGGCGGCCAGTGGCAGCAGTTTCGCGCCCTGAGCTTCGATGTTGCCACGGTGCGTGCTGCCTTCACTGAACAGTTCCAGCAGGCGTGTGCGCAAAGCCACACGTGCCTCGCGACCGAGGTCGAAGAACGCGTTCAACTGGCCGCCGTGCATGGCTTCGACGGCGCTACGTGCAGCACCGTCGAACAGCCCGGCTTCCAGCGCCACTTGCAGATCGAAGATGTGTTCGCCAATCGCCACGCCAGCGCGCGGCGCCGCATCGTTGCTGCTGAACACACCGAGCGGCAGGTTCTGCAGCGGGAAATCAGCGTGGCCATTGGCCGATACAACCCAGCTGCGGGTGATGGAATTCTGCGTCATGGGTTATCTCCGGGTCGGGTCGAACGTGGCGGGCAAAGTGGCCCAGCAGGCATCGTAACTAGGTTGCAATTGTGGGCAGTCGAGGGCGAAACGGCTTGGGCGCAACACTTGGCTGGTCTCGAACATGAAGGCCATGGTGTTGTCGATCTTCGCCGGTTTGAGTTCGGCGTTGATCGCTTTGGTGCAGGTCTCGCCGTCCGGGCCGTGGGCGCTCATGCAGCTGTGCAGCGAGGCACCGCCGGGCACAAAACCTTCAGCCTTGGCGTCGTATTCGCCCTGGATCAGGCCCATGAATTCGTTCATCAGGTTGCGGTGGAACCATGGTGGCCTGAAGGTGTTTTCGGCGACCATCCAGCGCGGCGGGAAGATCACGAAATCGAGGTTCGCCAGACCGTGGACGCTGGTCGGCGAGGTCAGCACGGTGAAGATCGACGGATCCGGGTGATCGAAACTCACCGTACCGATGGTGTTGAAACGGCGCAGATCGTATTTGTAAGGCACGTTGTTACCGTGCCAGGCGACCACGTTGAGCGGCGAGTGATTGAGTTCGGTGGCCCATAGCTGGCCGAGGAACTTCTGCACCAGCGTGGTCGGTTGCTGCAGGTTTTCGTAGGCGGCGACCGGGGTCAGGAAGTCGCGCGGATTGGCCAGACCGTTACTGCCGATCGGCCCCAGATCCGGCAGGCGCAGCGGTGCGCCGTGGTTCTCGGCGACGTAACCGCGGGCTTGCGGGTCGAGCAATTCAACGCGGAATTTCAGGCCACGTGGCAGCACGACGATTTCCAGCGGCGCCACTTCCAGCACACCCAATTCGGTAGCAATGCGCAGACGCCCAAGTTGCGGCACCAGCAGCAGTTCACCGTCGGCGTTGAAGAACACCCGCTCCATCGAACGGTTGGCGGCATAGTTGTAAATGCTGATACCGGACGGTTTTTCGGCGGCGGAGTTGGCCACCATGCTCACCAGGCCGTCGATGAAATCGGTCGGTTCGGCCGGGATCTCCAGCGGATTCCAGCGCAGGCGATTGGGCGTCACTTCACCCAACGGGCCACCGGCCAATTGCCGCTCCAGTTTGACGAAGGCCGGGTGGTTGGCCGACGGCTGAATGCGGTACATCCAGGTGCGCCGCGCTTCACTGCGGGTCATGGTGAACGCGGTGCCGGAAAACAATTCGGTGTAGAGGCCGTACGGGGCTTTTTGCGGGGAGTTCTGGCCGACGGGCAGCGCGCCGGGCAACGCTTCAGTGCTGAATTCGTTGCCGAAACCGGACTGATAAGCCAAGGCCTGCGCGGTTGAATCGAGGTTCATGGAGCCTCCTGAACAGGGAGTCGGCAGTGGCCCATCGCTCTGGCTCAGAGGTTTCGGCACGCCGGGGTTGTTATTATCGTAATTCGATTACGCATAACGTAATTTGCTCGCTATCCAGCGTCAAGCTATAAAGACGCCCATTCGTTTCGGAACCCGGCCGCACCATGGAAAAAACCAGCGACAGCAACGGCAAACAGAAAGTCCGCTCCGCCGAAGTCGGCACCGACATCCTCAAGGCTCTGGCCGAGTTGTCGCCGTCGACTTCGTTGTCGCGGCTGGCCGAACACGTGCAGATGCCGGCGAGCAAAGTGCATCGCTATCTACAGGCGTTGATTGCCTCGGGTTTTGCCGAGCAGAACGCCGCCACCAATCATTACGGTCTCGGCCGTGAAGCGTTGCGCGTGGGCCTGGCCGCCCTCAACAGTATGGACGTGCTGAAAGTCGCCGCCCTGCCGCTGGCCGAACTGCGCGACGAACTCAACGAAACCTGCTTTTTGGCGGTGTGGGGCAATCAGGGCGCGACCGTGGTGCACATCGAACCGGCGGTGCGTGCGGTGACGGTGGTGACGCAATTGGGTTCAGTGTTGCCGCTGCTCAGTTCATCGACGGGTCTGGTGTTCAGTGCCTATCTGCCGCATCGGGAAACGGGTGAGTTGCGCGAGCAGGAGATCGCCGCTGCCGATCATCCGCTGAAGGACGAGAAGACGTATGCAACGCTGTGCGAACAGATCCGCGAACGCGGTCTGCACCATGTGCATGGTTTGCTGATGCCGGGTGTGGATGCGTTGTCCGCCCCGGTGTTCAACGCCGTTGGCCAGGTCGCCGCCGTGTTGACCATCGTTGGCCCGACCTCACTGTTCCACGCCGACGAAAACGGCCCGGCGGCGCAGCGGTTGCTGGCGGCGACGCGGGCCGTGAGTTGGCGCATGGGGTTCGAAACGCCTGCTTCCTGAACGGGTAGGCCGGCGCCTCGATTAATGGATCAACCGATCAGTCGCGTGGTGCTTTCCACCCTGTGAGGCGGGACGGCAACTGCACTGACATAACTGATACCAACGGGGACACCGGTTACCGCCGAGAGCAGGTCTGCGTAATCATTGACCCGAGACAACAGTCCGATCGCGCTGACAGAGTTGCCGACTCCGGCGATATTGCCGATATAAAACATGATGGCCGCCCTCCAGGCACTGGCAAAGTAAGCATTGGCTACTGCCTTATCGCCGTCCAGCGAGGCAGAAATGCCCTCAACGATCGTGTAGGCGATTCGCAGCACACTCACTACCGCCCCTACCGGAGGCACAAACAACGAGACAACATCCAAAGCGATACCGATCAGAATCTTGGCATCGACCCAGACCGCCTCCCAAGTGCTGGTGGTTTGATAATCCACGTCAGCCCTGAAACGCTTGATCATGGCCTCGTATTCGTCTTTGAACTCGTTGCCCACCTTGTAGGCGTTGTACAGCCTGGGTAGTGCTTCGGGCGCCCCCCCGAAATCGTACTTGGATGTGAGTTTCTTGACCGCCTTTTGATCCTCAAGACTGACCATTCGTAAAACATGGCTTTTAAAGGCGGAACTTTTAAGCCGCGCCGACAATTGTTCGACCGGGAAGAAATCATTCCCGTCATGGGTCCCCGGTACATAGACAACAGACTGCAGACGCCCGTTAAATTGGCGACTAAGAACATAAGCACCGTGAATTCTTTTGCCTTCCAAGGTGAAATGATAAACGCCCACGTTTGGTACGCTTGTATACCCGCCCCAGCGAATGTTGCTATCAAGACCTTCAATAAGCGTTTTCAGCCAATTGAAATCCTCATTGGATATCGTGCGCCGGATTTTCTGGGCCAGGGCTGCGGTGAGCATTTCGTTCTGCTTCAACTCTCGGTAAAAAACTTCCTTCAGAACCCGACGTGGGTTCGAGATGAATTGTTTCTCAAGATACACCTCGTAATGTTCACCGGGTTTCAAATCGATAAGATCATTGATGGCCTGTACATTTAATGCCCGTACTACACCGACACCGCTGAATGTGGCAGTTCGAAGATAATCTCTCAACTCATTTATTGCTATGGAAACGCCTGGAACGACGGCACTCACGATTTTTTCAAAAACCGTGACATCACTACGCCAAATCTGCCACTGAATGAACAGATTAGTGAGCGTCATTTCTGGAACATTATGAATTTTGACCATTACATCATTCGGATCGAAGACAGGAACTTTAAGTCCCTTAAGCTCCCAATATCGGGTGAATGTCTTCATCACCAGATCACGAGAAAACTCCTTGAAAGGCACGATTTTCAGATCGTCTTTTGCAACGTTCTGAATAGCTTTGAACTCTGTATGCAATCGAACAGATAACCCTTGTTCCTCCAGCGAGGCTTTTCTGAACCATTGAGGAGTGTAGGCTTCTATCTGCTTGGTTTCCCAACTGAGGATATTTTTTACCGCATTTTCCAGCGGATAGTCTTCAGTAGCAAACGGAAACTCAAAGCTCAACTGGCCAATCCACCGTGGAGCCCAACTATCTCCTGTGACTTCAGCCACCATTCTGGTTACATCAGACAGAACGGCCTGAGACTTCAAATACTCCCAACTTTCATTATCCTGAACCCATTCTAATAACTTATTCCTTAACTGTTTGGGAGTGAGAAACTCAAACCACTCTTGTCCGGATGGAAAACCCGGCGCATACAACACGATGAAACCTTCTCGATCAAGCTTTCTTGTAAAATACCTTAAATCCTTGAATGCTTGATACTGCTGACCGAGTTTGATCTCTCCGGACATAAAAGACAAATCACCAAGATTATAGCGATTGACCATGTCATTGGCAGGCGAAGTCAAATGTCTCTGCAGCACCGCGCTAAATATCGACAGCGCCGTCCTCTTGCCTTCCAGATCTCGAAGCGCTTCTAAAACTTCACGCCTGGAATAAACCGCTTGCCGCACGTCGTTATAACGGTTCCGTACATTCAGCGAAATGATCGAATTGATAAGATTCGAAGGCGTTAGTTTGGGATTGTAAGGCTGATTTTCCACAGCAATCTCATACTGACCTTCTTGATCATGTACGCCGTACATAAACGCCTGGGTGAGCGTTTTGCGCTCCCGTGTCTCAATCTGTTGGCCGTTTGTTACTTTCAATAAATGTCGAACATTGACGAAGACGCTATCGGGGTCAATCCGAACGTCCTTACCCGGCGAAATGAATTCTTCCACTTCATTTTTTGCAAAGTCCTTGAGCGATGCGAACCCCTTGGTCACTTCATGGTATTGAACCTCACTTTCCAGCAGGCGCTGTTGCAATGCCTCATAAATCTCCTGATTCGTCGAACCGGCATTTTTCAACCAGGCCGGCCACCTGTTTTTTTGCGCTCTTCGCAGAAGTGCTACCTGGCGAGCCTTCGCCTGGCCAGGAATATCCGGTAGAGCCTGAGCAGATGTCACCGACGCGACTACCGAAGCAAAATCCGAATCCGAATCCGGATCAGCGAACCGGGCCAGCTGTTTCACAACATCACCACAGGACTTCTCAATCCCGTTATCGCTGACGCGTGCAAACAGATCTGCCTCAACTTTCAAGTAACGGAACTCAGGTAGCGTCGGGAAATTTTCTCGCTCATTGATCGCAAGTGACTGCAAGAAAACCTCACGACTGTCACCTGACATCAAGCGTTGCTCCAGCGTCTGATGCAACTCAGCAGAGGAGGAGAACTTTTCGACGCCATGGGTCGGGGAATAGAGCACTATCGCTGTATCGGCCCGCGGAACGAGTTCATTCATGACTGGCGCTTCGAGTGGGATGGCGAACATTGAACGTTGCTCGCTATAAGCGTCTCCTCGACTGCCGATAAATACGCCATACCACTCCCCACGCGAACCCGGCTGAACCATATAACGGATACGCTGAAGTTCGGTCCGGCTAATACCGCCCTCATTAGAAAGCACCTCAAGCTCATGCAGAAAGAGATTGGCTTGAAGCTCGCTCAGGGTCGTTTTTCGCGAAAGGGAAAACCGTCCATAACTTTCGTCTTTTCCCGCCCAGTACTCTTGCAGCGCCGCAACGTAGTAGTCCGGCAATGTTCGAAACAGATGCAGCAGCAACTTCTCCACAGCCGCCAGAGAGACCGCAGAATAGATATCTCGATAATCGGTAGAAAGCGGGCGATCATAAATCGCGTAATACTGTGCATCGTATGTTGGCGCCCTGCCGCGCTGAAGGCAGTCATTCAAAACTTGAAACAAGCCGCCTACCGGCTCCATTTGCTTCAGCTTGACATTGCTACGAACATTAATATTGACAAGACGTTCATCAATGCCTGGCGCGAATTCGTCAAGTGCACGCTTTAGACAAGCACGCAAGATAAAATCAAATACAGGCATGCCCTTCAAGTGATCCGACAGTGCGGCCAGTGCCTCACCCAATCCCGTGAACCCGGTTTCCTCAAGATTACGAACTTCCATTGTAAAAAACCTTTTCAGTCTGAACTTACAAATATCCAAATGACATTTGCTTCGTCAATTCAAACTAAACTAGGAAGTTCTCGAAAAGACACTCGGAATACTTTTCCAATCTTGTACTCGAGTAAAATTGAACATTCCGCACAAATAATACGAATTACTTATTTACCCATACCGACACCTCCAGAAACTTAAACGCGCCAACCACCAGACATTGACACTTACACTCAAGAAATTCTTCACAAGAAACGCAGCCACTTCCCCCCTAAAGAACACAAATAAAAAAACACTAAAACACCATACCCATTGACTTGGCACTCGCCACGGCCTGAGTTCGTCGTGCAACACCTAACTTCCCATGTATGCGTCTGGCGTGCGTCTTTACCGTATGCAGAGAAATAAACAGTTGATCCGCAATTTGTTGATTTGAGTATCCCTTGGCAATCAGACCTAAAACTTCCAACTCTCGTAGACTGAGCAGACCGCTGTCACTTATGGCCTTGTTACCAGGCGATTCGACGACCTTGTTATTGAATGTACTCAACAAATCAGGTTGACGCAGTTTCAGTTCATTTAATGCCTGGTGCAAACCATGGTGACTGGACATTTCCAACCCCTTCTGCAAGTGACGACGTGCCGAAGTCAGATCGCCTTGAATGTAGGCAGATTCGGCCAACACCAGATGAAGGTCGGTTTCCAGCCACAACATTTTGCGTTGTTGCGCCGCCTCCAGCAAAAGCTGGAGGCGGCCGAGCGGATTGTGCGCTTTGCGCAAGCCAACTTGCGCAAGGATCAACAAGTATTCAATGCGCGGAATCAACTCAAGTGTCGCGGGTGGCGCTTGCAAAGCATTCGGTCCTTGGTAGTGTCGCAGCAGGCGTGTCATGGCCTCGCATACCAGCTCGGGACGTCCCTGCTGTAACCAGAACAGGCTGCTGACTTGCAACAGCACGCCCCGGTACACTGTTTCCGGAATCAACCTTTGTTGCATCAGACGCTCCGCGTCACGCAGCCATACGAATGCCTTTTGATAATCAGCCTCATTGGCGGCCAGCTGCGCCAATCCCAGATAGCCATACAACACCCGCTTGTCTTGATTGCGCTTGCAATCGTCCAGCCCCGACTGAAAAAACACAGCCGCCGAGGCATCCTGGCCCTGACTCAGTGCGATGCGCCCACGGCGCAAGGCTATTCGCCCCAGCAAAGGACTCAGGCGGTTCGACTGCCGGGCGAGCAAATCATGCACGCTCGCCAGCAGACTTTCAGCCCGAGGCGCCGCGCCGCGCTGCTCGAGTAGTTGCCCGTGATCGAGTTCAAGCAGCGCTTCGACAACCAGCGAACCTTGCGCCCGCGCCAGACACAGCGCCTGGCGATTCAGCGTGTGGGCCAAATCCAGTTCCCCGCGCAACAGAGCCTGTTGGGTCAACCCTGACAGACACATCACCCGAGCGATCCACTTATCGGGATCGAGTACTTCCAGCGCTTGCGAAAAGTGTTCATGAGCGGCCACCATTCGCCCTTCCAGATGCAGTAACCAGCCTTGCAACGTTTGCCAACGCGAAATCAACTGCCGCTCAAGCGCTGGCGAAGGCTGGGGAATGAATACCCCCAGGTGCCCGATGCATTTCGCTGCCTGTTCAAAACGACCGGCAAAGAGCAACGCAGCGGTAATCAGCTCGACCAGTTGCGGAGTGCTCAGGGTCAAATCCCCACCTTGTTGCTCGTGCAATCGCACCAATAACACGACCGTTTGCTCTTCAAACAACTGCTCGAAACTAAAGTGCTGCAGCAGGCTGACTGCCGCTTCATATTCTTCAGCCAATAACGCCTGTTCAAATGCCGAGCGCCAATCCCGTGCGGCACTGAACCACTGGCAGGCACGTCGATGCCATGTGCAGCGCGACGGTAATTGCTTCTCGCACACGACGCGAGACAGGGGCGGGAAGATGTGCAACCAGTCCCCGGAATCATTCCAAGGCTCAATAAAGCAGCCAAGCATTTGCAATGTGCGCAGGTGTACAGCCCCCTCCCCGGCGCCGAACAGATGCTCGCATAGTTGCGCATTGAAGCGCGGCATTTGTGCAAGCACGCGCCAGACTTCAATGAGTTCCGGCGTGAGGCCACTGAAGAGTTCATGTTGCAGGTAATCGAGCAGCGTATCGACGCGTTGTTGTGGTTCAGTTGTCTGCGACCAATCGCATTTGCGCAATAGCGCCATGCGGACGCCGGCACACCAGCCAGCGGTTCGCTGGTAGATTCGCGCAGCCACGTCCCTCGCCTGCTCGGCGGGCAAGTGCTTCAGCGCATGGGCGATTTCTGTTTGGGTGAGCGCCAGCGTCGGGCTTTCGCACTCGTACAGTTCATCATCGAGCAGCAGACGGGGCCAGTTGCATTGCGGACGTCTTCGCGCGCCGATCCACCAGACACACGCGGGACTGCTGACCGTCAGTAACCGATCAAGCAGCGCGTCCAGCGTCGGATCCGGCAAACGGCAGTAGTCATCGATAAACAGCCAGGTCGGCCTCGACCAGTGACTCAGCGCAGTGACCAGAGCGGACTCCGTTGCTTCGACCAGTCCCAACGCCTGCGCCAGGCGCAGACAAAAGTCACTGGTACTCAATGCCGCGCCCGCCAGCGGCAACCAACCTACTTCGCAGCGTGGCGGCGCCTGCAGCAGGCACTCGGCAAGCAGCGCACTCTTGCCACTGCCGGCAGGTGCGCAGATCAACCTGACCCGCGCCACCGACTCAAGCAGTGGCTCGCTCAAGCGAGGGCGAGGCTGATGATGAGAAGAAAGTCTGGGCAGAAATCCGGGGCGATCCAGACAGGCAGTCATGGCGGTCATCGGGTGAGCCTTTTTATCGTTGTGCCTTCACCCTAGCCCTCTCCCATGGACTTGTTGACGAGTATTCAGCGCGCTGATTGGCAGCCATAAAAAAGGCGACCGAGCGGTCGCCTTTTGTCCACTGATGTATCAGAACCGTTACCGCACACCCTCTGCACGCAAGGCCGCTGGGGTGTAGTCGGCAGCCTTGGCTTCGAAGTCGAATATATAACTGTGCTTCTCTTCGTTCTTCATCCCCAAGGCAATGTAGCGGCCGGCAATGATGTCGTAGAGCGCTTCGAGTGTGTACGCCTGAGCCTGATGCTCGTAGTGATATTCAGAGTGGCCTTCGGCTACGCGCCAGAGTTGACCGCGACCGTCGTAGTGGTCGGCCAGTGCAACCTGCCAGCTGTCTTCGTCGATGTACATGTGACGCTTGGCGTAGATGTGCCGCTCGTTCGGTTTCACCGTGCCGATCACTTCCCACACCCGGTGCAGTTCGTAACGGGTCAGATCCTGATTGATGTGCCCCGCCTTGACGATGTCGTCGTACTTGAGACTCGGCGAATCGAGTTTGTAGCTGTTGTACGGAATGTACATTTCCTTCTTGCCGACCAGTTTCCAGTCGTAGCGATCCGGTGCGCCGGAGAACATGTCGAAGTTATCCGAGGTACGCAGGCCATCGGCTGCAGTGCCCGGGCCGTCATAGGCCACTTGCGGTGCACGACGCACCCGACGCTGGCCGGCGTTGTAGATCCACGCCAGGCGCGGTTCCTTCACCTGATCGAGGGTTTCATGGACCAGCAGCACGTTACCCGCCAGACGTGCCGGCGCGGTCACTGATTGTTTGAAGAAGGTCAGCACGTTGGCGGCTTTTTCCGGGTCGATATCCTTGATCAGTTGCGGCACGGCGATCTCTTCTTCGAAGCGGATCGGCGTGTAGCTGCCGTTGGTCTGCGGGGTCACCTGAGTAATGATGCGTTTGACGTTGCCGCCGTGGTAACGGGTGATGTGATTCCACAACACCTCGACGCCGTTCTTCGGAATCGGGAACGCGTAGTAGCGATTGCCGGTGAAATTGGCCAGGCCGTTACCGTCGTTGATGGTGGTCACGTTGAGCGCACTGCGTTTGGCCGACTCGTAGATCTCCGCCGGTGCGGCGACCGTGCGGTGGGTCGGGTAGACCGGGATCTTGTAGGTTTCCGGATAGCGTTTGAACATCGCTACCTGGCCATCGGAAAGTTTGTCCTTGTACTTGTCGACATTGGACGCGGTGATGGTGAACAACGGTTTTTCATTGGCGAACGGGTCAGCGAGAAAGCCTTTGCTGTCCACCGCTGCAGCATTTTTCGGGATGCCGCCGGTCCACGCCGGAATCGAACCGTCAGCATTGCCGGCCTTCTCGGCACCCAGCGGCGTGAGGCTGGTGCCGAGCTTGTTGGCCTCGTCCGGCGACACCGCCGCCATCACATTGGCTGCGAGCAGACTCAGGGCCAGCACACCACATTGCAGAATCATTTTGCGCATTGCAGTCATCCTTCTCGGGCAGATCAGAAGTTCACGCCGAAGCTCAGTGCGACGAAGTCACGGTCTTCGAGGACGTTGTAGTCGCCACCGAAAAAGTCGGTGTAACTGAGGCTCGCGGTGTAGGTGTTGCGGTAGTCGGCATCGACGCCGAGGCTGATCGCTTTCGCGCCTTCGTTGAACAGACCGTTGGGCCCGTAACCGGCGACGTCGTGCGACCACGACAGGTTGGGTTTGAGGTTGATCCCGCCGATCACGTTGGCGTAATCAAGGATCGCCCGGGCGCGGTAGCCCCAAGAGGTCGAGGTGACAAAACCGTCGGTGTCGCCGCCGAAACCGTACTGCCCGTAAACCGAGTCGCGGCCATAACGCAGCTTGTCGCGCGACTCCAGTCCGCCGACCCGCACCACCGCCGCTTCACCGACCAGAGTCAAACGCTGAGCGCCCCAGACCTGATCGAAGAAGTGCGTGAGGGTGCTCTGGATTTGCGTGACTTCCTTGCGCCGATAGCCTTTGTTGTCCGCTCCCGGTGACGTCGCAAGTGGCGACGCCGTGCCACCGGCAATCGGATTGAGCAGCGCCAGCGTCAGGTCGTTGGTGTTGACCTGCACCGGGGCATTCGGCCGGTAGCTGATCTCGCCGGTCCACGCGGTACCGGTGGGCAAAGTGGTGGAGAAACTCGCGCCGTACAGGCGAATGTCTTCCGGATACTCAAGGTAGTACTGGCCGCGCCCGAGCATCACGCTCTGCGCCAGACCGGAACCGCTGCCGGGTGCCAGGCCATTGGCGATACCGACCATGCCCGGCAACGCCGCCAATGTCGAAAGCCCGGCCGTGGTAGTGCCTACCGTCGGCGTACGACTGTGGTAGTTCATGAAGTAGAGACCGTACTCAGTGTCATCACCGAGCCAGCGCAACGCCGTACCCCACTGCCCGGAATCCCGCGCATCACGGTCGCCGCCACGCGGGATCACCACGCCTTCACGGGTGACTTGAATGCCTTGGCCGAAGGCTTGGGTCAGCGGCACAAACGGCGCAATCGCCGGGTTGCCGACGGTGTAGCCGTTGTTGCAACCGTCCGCCGCCACATCGACACCGAAGAAGGTGCCGCAGTTGTCGAGAACGGTCTGGTCCCATTCCAGTTGATAGAAACCTTCGACAGTCAGTTGATCGGTCAAGCCTTGCGAGCCAAACAGCATGTTCACCGGAATCAGGCCTTCCTTGATCTCGGCACCGGGACGGCGAAATGCGGAAACGTCGATCGGGTTGATGCTGTTGATCGAGTTGCCGATAAACGTACTTTCGCCCCAGCTCACCACTTGTTTACCGGCGCGCACGGTGCCCGGCAGATCGGCGATGGAATAGTTGTGATAGACGAACGCATCGAGAATTTGTGCGCCGGAGGATTTCGCCCCTTCCTTGCGCCCGCTGTCGCTGATCGGCTTGAACTCGCGGTCTTCGTCCTTCAGCTCGAAGTCATACCAGTACTTGCCGCGCACGAAGACACCGGTGTCGCCGTACTTGAGTTCGAGGTCGTGAATGCCTTTGAAGATTTTCGAGAAGGTCTCACCCTTCTTGAAATTTAAACGCCCGTCATCACCGGTCGAAGATTGCCCGGTACCACCATTGACCGTGCCGACCAGCGACTTGTCGGCATCGCGCAGGCCCCAGCTCGCACCGATCGACAGCGACGAATCGAAGGTACCTTCAATCTCGCCAATGTTGAACGCAACCGCTTGCGCCTGGGCGCAGCAACCCAAAGCCACCGCGGCTGCCAGCGCCTGCGGTGTGAAGATGGCGCGCATTGTTTTTGTTGTCATGCGTCTTCCCCGGTGAGTGACAGAAGGCCCCACCCTACTGCCGGGCAACCGCGTCGATAAGCGCACCAAGGAGGTATTCGTGTTGTCGTTCGAAAGGATGAATGGCCTTGCGGGACGGGACTTTGCGCCGCTCATGGATCGGCTGGATGAAGGATCATCAGTGCAGCGCATGGTGCACATCGGATCACGAGACTGTTGCATGCCCCGCAACAGTGCATGTCCGGAATCGGTATTTTTCCTGCGCGTTCAAGACCTTATTCTGAACGCGCTTTCACGGGACACGCCGCAAAGCACGAAGCACTGGCCTTTGAGCAACTCAGGCCATTGCTGACAGATTTCAGATAAATCGAAGACTTCGGTTTATCGCCCCGGTGTTCACTGACGTTGATTTGTAGCTCCTTGATCCAACGTCTTACCTTGGCCGCTGCGTTTGCAGCGGCCTTTTTTATGCCTGTTGAAAAGTCATCCCTACAACCTGCAAACACTTTCCGAGAACAACGTAGGAACTTTCCTGCGGCGCAGAAGAATTCTCCTTGCTTTGTTATTAGCCTGCGAAAAACCTCTCGAAACAACGCCCTGTTACTTACGGGCTTCTCAGATTTTGTAACCGCAAGTCTGATGTAACTTGAAACACCTCAACCCCTCGCTGGTGACACGGACGTCACTATCGGCCGCGCTGACTTGCCAGCGAGTTATCACGCACATTCAAAAGGACATGAATATGCAAAAGCCTCCACCCTTTGTGTTAACCGAAGCTATTCAAACGACAGCAACAGCACCCCCCAACACACCTTTGATTCGAGGGACATCACCGAACCTCTCCCAAAGCGGCACGTTTGCTATTCCCAACAATGTTCAAGTCAACTCTCGGGAGTTTACTGCCCACAGCCTGAGAACTGCTCGTGAGTTTCAAACTCGAACAGAGCAACTGCCCCAATCAATCGAGCAGGATCTGGCCGCAACGCGGCTGGAAGGCGCAACCCACCCACTTCCTCCCGCGCAAGCAATCATTCGTGAACTGGGTGTACGGCATACCCTGATTCAAAGAAAAACCGCTGAATTTCATCAAAAAACAGCACAAGCCAATCAGTTCTTTGGAGATGACCCACTTAATAAAGACTTCCATGCCTACTTTCGAAAAGCCCAAAGCATCGATAGAACCGTTAATGCGCGGGGAATTGCTATGCAGACCTGGGCTGCCTCGTACAGAGCCGCACACGAAGCGAAATTGCTGGCGCAATCAATTCAGATGCTCAACCAGCAACAGGTCAACGTGCAGAACTGGCTGACCGCCGTTCAGGCAAATGATCAGGCGCAAGCACAAGCGGCGGCAGAAGCTCAGCGATTGGCAGCAGAACGTGCGCGAATCGCGGCTGAACAGCAACGTCAAAGAGAACTCGCCGAAGCAGCACGTGTGGAGCAAGCAAGACTTGCGGCTCTGGCAGAGACTCAGCGCTTGGCTAAAGAACATGCCCGCATCGAAGCAGAATCAAGGCGAGAGGCTGCTGAAAAGGCAAGACTTTCCGACCAGCATCACCAGCAGGCCCTGGTCGAAGCGACAAGACGCAAAAATGAAGAGGAAATGATACGTACGTCAGAACAGGCCCAACTTGTCGAGCTGGCGAATAAACAGAAACTGGCTGCCCTTATGGCAGGATACTCTGAAACTTTGACAAGGTTGATTGCTGAAGCTAGGGCCCAATCGCAGGAAAGAACTCGGATTGCAGCAACAAATTCTGTGGTGGGTGACACAGATTCCAAAGCCGAAGCAACTACGCAAAAACTCGCAACCGAGCAGGCTCCACTTCAAACGAAACCGGAACAACCTATCGAGAAGGTGCAACAGCAAGAACGCGGAGCAACAAAAGTCCAGCACGTCTACCCGGCTTCAGGAGTACTGGCGACCAACAGTACGGTTGTATCATTTGCGTCGAAAGCTACGCGCCTTTCTCCTGCAACATCATCCGCCATTCTTACCTCTCTGCGGGCGGGATTACTGACCGTGCAGGCGGCAGCCACTGCGCTGATAAGCGGTCCGGTACTGGTAGGGTTCGCGGCGCTGCTGATGCCTTCACGCCTGGGCAATGGCGAGCGCTTTTCCATGAGCGTGCCGCTTGCCGAGTTGTCGTCGGAGTCTGCACAGACACTGCGTGAAATAGCCGTTCGGCAAGGCACGCTGGAGCTGCCTGTGGGTTTGGGCGTAAGGCGGCTCGGGGCTGGCGCGGAAATCTTCGTCGCCACAAGCGATGACTTCCATATCCGCTCGAGTGTGCTGGTTCTGAATGCGGCCTATGACTTGCTGAATGATGTTTATGAAGTAGCGCTGCCAGATTCGCCGACGGACTTTCTGACCTGGACGCCCGCTATCTCGCCGGGTGACAGCTCGACTGAGTCGCCCATGGTAGATACCGACTCCCCTGCGTATACGGGCGCTCCGATTGTTCCGATTGAAGGACGGCTGGACCTGAATCCGATTCTGGTCGAAGGCTGGGAAAGATTCATCATCGTGTTTCCCGATGACTCGGGGATTGCACCGCTGTATGTGGTGTTCAGCAGTCCTTATGCGGGTGCAACCACCAAGGGTAAATACAGTGGCCGCGATTTCAATCCAGAGCAGGCAGGTGGCCCAATACTTGATCTGGATTGGCGAACGGCAGTTATCACTCAAGCCGGCATTGATGCTGTGAAATTACATATCGCAAGGCTTGACCAATCAGATGCCAACGAAATCATGATTCAACGTCTGGAAAAAATTCTAAGCGGGCACTGGGAGTTCACCGATACGGATTTACGCTATTACACTCATGAAGTACGCGAGCTCGAGAGGTTTCGCGCGCTGGGACTGGGTGACGATTTCAAGCCAGACAGAGAGTCGCCTCTTTGGAACAATGCGCATACGGCCACGCTAGAAGATTTCAAGCTTCGCGACGATGAGTCTTTGCTCTATTCCCAAGACGCCATTGCTGCTGCAGACAAGCAAGATGAAGTGTTTTTCAAGAATCTGTTGAAAGGAGGTAAGCAATGAGCATCGTTGAGCAAATAGTAAAAAATGAATCTGTAGAAGATGTACTAACCGTGTTCGCACTCGGCTCCGCCATACCTTCCCTAGACAGAATGTTTGGGCGCTACAGGTACGAAGTTATTGCAAGCGGCGAACTTCTTGAAACCTATGCACGACTCTTCGAGCAAGGCGTTTTGGCCAATGGCAGCGGACCAGTTGCCGTCAAAGGGCCTAACTGGCGAGCGCCTAGGTTTATGACTGACAACACGTATTCTTAAGTAGCAATGCAGGCCACCAAGCCCAAGCTTGGTGGCCTCACCCCTTAAAGCGAATACTTCTGCAAATTCGCCATCATTTCCTTCAGCGCTTCAATATTGTCCTTCGGATGCGCCGCCCCTTCGAAATCGCAAATCTGTTGCCAGTGCGCGGCGACATCTTCCGGTGAGAAGCCAACGCGTGGGTCGAAGCCGGCACCGAGGCTGCGTTCCCAACGCACCTTGCCCATCCAGCCGCCACCGACTTCGAACAGCCCAGAGGTTTCCTGGCATTGCTCGCTGGCCAGATACACCACCAGCGGACTGACCAGCTCCGGCTTCAATTGCTCGAACACTTGCGGAGGAATGAGGCCCTCGGTCATGCGCGTGCCGCCGGTTGGCGCGATGGCGTTGACCAGGATGTTGTTCTTGCGGCCTTCGATGGCCAGCGTGCGGGTCAGGCCGTAGAGGCCGAGTTTGGCCATGCCGTAGTTGGACTGGCCGAAGTTGCCGTAGATGCCTGAGGTCGAGGCGGTGAAGATCACTCGGCCGTAGTTTTGCTCGCGCAGGTGCGGCCAGGCGGCGCGGGTGACTTTGTAGGCGCCTTCGACGTGGACGCGGTAAACCAGGTCCCAGTCGGCATCGTCCATTTTGTGGAAAGTCTTGTCGCGCAGGATCCCGGCGTTGTTGACGACGACGTCGACACGGCCGAAGGCGTCGAGGGCGTTCTGCACCAGTTTGTCGCCGTCGGTGACCGAGTCGTGGTTGGCTTCGGCGATACCGCCGGCCGCGCGAATTTCTGCTACCACGCGATCGGCGGCGGAGGCGTTGGCGCCTTCGCCCTGAGCCGAGCCGCCGAGATCGTTGACCAGCACTTTCGCGCCTTGTTTGGCGAACAGCAGAGCGTGCGCTCGTCCGAGGCCACCGCCGGCTCCGGTGACGATTACGACTTTATCTTCGAAACGCACAGACTCATTCATCGCAGCAACTCCAGCAGGCCAGTATTGGTCCTGAGTGTCAGGCACGCGGCTTTTGGTCACAACGAACACGGCTGAGGCTGAATGGTGTGCGATAAGGTTGGGGGATGATGAAGGTGTCAAAAGGTCAAAAGATCGCAGCCTGCGGCAGCTCCTACACAA
>NZ_JBSVXS010000098.1:0-20267 GCF_054070155.1 Pseudomonas sp. SDT291_1_S447 | reverse complement strand
AGGAGTGAGCCTGCTCGCGATAGCGGTGTGTCACTCAAAGATGCTTTGAATGACACACCGCTATCGCGAGCAGGTCAGCTCCCACAGGTTTTGTGTGGCCGGATTCAGATGGCCGGGAAGTCGATATCGGTCAGCGCCGCGTTGTTCAGGTAGTTGGTCAGGCTCTGCACGGCCACCAGTGCAATCACTTCAATGATCTTCACGTCGTCGATGCCGTCAGTGCGGGCGGCGGCGATCTGTTCGTCAGTCAAATGGCCGCGGCTTTCGGTCAACTGACGGGCGAGGGTGGCGTAGGCGTTGAGTTCGCCTTGGCGGGCGGCGACGATGTCTTGCGCCGAGAGCCCGGCCTTGCCGGCAAACAAAGTGTGCGCCGCCAGGCAGTAGTCGCAACCATTGACCTGTGATGTGGCGAGGTACACCGCTTCTTTTTCCTGGGCACTCAGCGAGGTTTTGCCGAGGATCGCCGAGGCTTGCACGTAGGTTTCGAGGGCCACCGGTGCTTTGGCCAGGGTGGTGAAGACGTTGGGCAGGAAACCGATTTTCTTTTTCACGCCTTCCAGTACTGGGCGGCTGGCGTCGGTGGCGGTTTCGAGGCTGATGGCGTGGATGCGGCTCATGGGGATTCTCCGAGAGTCCGGTGCGTAGTGCGCCGGGGATGGAGCCATGTTATTGAGTGAGGCTGGTGGATTGGCGGCAAATCGTCGAGGATATGCGGCAGATCGTCCAGATATGTTCTTGGAGTCGTCCATGGATCGCCTTTCAACATTGCTCAGCCATTTCGGCGTGTCTGCCGGGACTTTTCACAGTGGCGCGTTTTGCGGCGTCGCGGTTCATGAAAATGAACCGGTCGGCCATGTGCATTTGTTGCAGGCCGGTGAGTTGCTGCTCAAACCGGGCAGCGAACGCGAGATCCGCCTCAGTGAGCCGTCGCTGATCTTCTTCCCCCGACCCTTTGCCCATCGCATGTTCGCCGACGAGGCGATGGACACCCAAGTAGTCTGCGCAACGTTGACGTTTGATGGCGGTTCCGGCAATGCACTGGCGGCGGCGCTGCCGGATTATCTGGTGCTGAAACTGACGGACATCCCGGAGCTGGGCAACACCGTGGAATGGCTGTTCAAGGAAGCGTTCGAAGGTCATTGCGGGCGCGTGGCGGTGATGGATCGCCTGTTCGAATTGCTGGTGATTCTGCTGTTACGGCATTTGATCAGCAGTCGCGAGCAGCAACCGGGGATGATCGCCGGACTGGCTGATCCACGTCTGTCGCGTGCCTTGAATCTGATGCACGAGCAACCAGAAAAACCGTGGAGCGTGGCGGATCTGGCCTCGGTCGCCAATCTGTCCCGCGCCGGATTTGCCGAGCAGTTTCGCCGTGTGGTCGGGCAGACGCCGGCCGATTATCTGCTGAGCTGGCGCGTCAGTCTGGCGCAGAAGCGCTTGCGCGAAGGCAAGCCGATTGCGCTGATTGCCGAGGAGGTCGGTTACGAAAGTCCTTCGGCGCTGGCCCGGGCGTTTCGGCGCAAGACCGGGCTCAGTCCGCGGGAGTGGAAGGCCGGCGCCTGAGGCTCATTTGGCGAATTTCTTCGCCCCGGCCACGCACAGGATCACACCCAGCGTCACGGCAAGCATGCCGAGGCTGACCTGTTCATGCAGCAAGGTTGCCGCAAGCGCCAGGCCAAAAAACGGCTGGAGCAATTGCAACTGACCGACCGCTGCAATCCCGCCCTGAGCTAGGCCGCGATACCAGAAGACAAAGCCGATCAGCATGCTGAACAGCGACACATAGCCCAGACACAGCCACGCCGAGAGGCTGATCGTGTTGAACGAGGTGGGCGCCAGCCACAGACTCAAAAGCGCCATGAGCGGTAGCGACAGCACCAGCGCCCAGCAAATCACCTGCCAGCCGCCGAGGGTTCGCGACAGTTTCGCACCTTCGGCATAACCGAGGCCGCAAGCGAGAATGGCAGCGAGCATCAACAGATCACCGGTGGGCGAGGCCGTCAGGCCTTGTGCCAGGGCGAAACCGACGACCAAAGCGCTGCCGAGAATCGAGAACATCCAGAACACCTGTCGCGGCCGCTCACCGCCGCGCAGCACGGCAAAAATCGCTGTGGCCAGTGGCAGCAATCCGACAAACACAATCGAGTGCGCCGACGTCACGTGTTGCAGCGCCAGGGCGGTCAGCAGCGGGAAACCGAGCACCACGCCCATCGCGACGATAAACAGCCCCAGCCACTGATTCCGCGCCGGCCGCCGCTCGCGAAACAGCCACAGCAGCGCCACCGCCAATACCCCGGCGATGGCGGCGCGGACCACGGTGAGAAACACCGGATCGAACTCCAGCACCGCCAAGCGCGTGGCCGGCAGCGAACCGCTGAAAATCACCACACCGATAAAACCGTTGATCCAGCCGCTGGTTTTTTCCAGTGCCGGGGTCGTCAGATTCGAAGTCCGTTCCATAGCAGATCACGCTCAGAAGTGGGTTGCGTTGCGGGCATGCTAGAGCCGAGAATCAGCACAATCAAAAAATTGTCATGGATACATCCGGCATGCCACGTTCGCGCTACAAGACCATCGTCGATGCCTATGCTGCCGACATTCGTTCGGGGCAGTTGCCGCCGGGTACGCGGTTGCCAACTCACCGGCAACTGGCTGCTGAGGAAGGGCTGGCGCTGGTCACGGCTTCGCGGGTGTACGCGGAGCTGGAGGCCATGGGCCTGGTCAGCGGCGAAACCGGGCGTGGCACGTTTGTCCGCGAAACCTCGCTGTCGCCGGGGCAGGGCATCGATCAGAAAGACGTGGCGGTCGGCATGATCGACCTCAATTTCAATTACCCGTCGTTGCCCGGTCAGGCCGATTTGTTGCGCAGCGCGTTGCGCCAATTGGCATTATCGGGCGATCTGGAAGCGTTGCTGCGTTATCAACCGCACGCCGGTCGTGCCCACGAGCGCGCGTCCGTCGCCCGGCATCTGCTGACGCGCGGCGTGCGGGTCGAGGCCGAGCAGGTGCTGATCGTCAACGGCGCCCAGCAAGGCCTTGCGGTGACGCTGATGGCGCTGCTCAAACCCGGCGATGTGATTGCTGCCGACGCGCTGACCTATTCCGGCTTCAAGGTGCTGGCCGAAGCGCTGCATCTGGAAGTCGTGGCGATTCCGGTCAGCGCGCAAGGGCCGGATCTCGCGGCGCTGGACAAACTCTGTCGCAGTCGCTCGGTGCGCGCCGTTTACAGCATGCCGACCTTGCACAATCCGCTGGGTTGGGTGATGCCGTTGGCGCAGCGCGAGCAGTTGGTGGCGATTGCCCGTCGACATGATCTGACGATCATCGAAGACGCGGCCTACGCATTTCTGGTGGAAAACCCACCGCGTACGCTGATCGATCTGGCACCGGAGCGCACGGTGTACGTCTCGGGTCTGTCGAAAAACATCGCCACAGGCCTGCGCGTTGGTTTCATCGCTGCACCGACAGACGTGGTGCCAGCACTTGAACGCATCATCCGCGCCACCACCTGGAACACGCCGGGCGTCATGACCGCCATCGCCTGTGGCTGGCTCGACGACGGCACAGTGACGTTGCTCGAGGAGCAGAAACGCAAAGATGCCAAGGCGCGGCAGGCGCTGGCGGCCGAAGTGTTGAAAGGATTGCCCAGTGTTGGCCATCCGGCGTCGTATTTCCTGTGGCTACCGTTGCCGGAGGATGTGCGCGCCGACCAGATTGTCGTCGAGCTGATGCACGAGCAGATTTCCGTCACCACCGCCGAGCCGTTTTCGGTGTCGGGCCATGCGCCGCATGCGATTCGGCTGGCGCTGGGTTCGGTAGAGATGGACGTGTTGCGTCAGGCGTTGATCAAAATCAGCAGGATCATTGGCGCTTACCGGTAAAAACAAAATGCTACCCTTGCGCCGCACGATGCAGACCGACCCGGAACCCTCGATGAAAAACACCGCTGCACTGTCACTCGCCGTGATTCTTGGCACCAGCCTGTTCACTACGTTGAGCCATGCCGCAGGCGACCCCGAAGCCGGCGCGAAAATCTTCCCGCGTCTGTGCGGCGGCTGCCATCAGGTCGGCGAATCGGCCCGTCCGGGATTCGGCCCACAACTCAATGGCATCATTGGCCGGGCTGCCGGGACGTCAGCCAACTACGTGTATTCCGATGCGATGAAGAACTCGGGAGTGACCTGGGATCGCGAAACGCTGATCGCGTATCTGAAGGATCCGAAAGGTGTAGTGCCCGGTACGCGGATGATTTTCTGGGGGCTGAGCGACGAAGAAAAACTTGATAACTTGTTGGTGTACCTTCAGGAGTTCTCGGGATAAAAAATGAAAAACGCGCGGTGCGCGTTTTTAGGTGAGGACATTCGTTATTCCTCCATTAAGGTTTCTTTAAAAGTGGCAGGCGATTGGATGTCCAGCTCTCTGGCGTCAAATTCTCGCTTTAGAATCATCGAGAGCCTGGACTGACTATTTGCTTTGAATACGGCATGGCATGCATTATCAAAATTTGCACTTGCATATCGAAGTGCACGATGTTTGCTGGTTCTGATTCCGCGAAAGTGAAACTCAACAAAGTCTCGAAGTTTATCTCCACTCAGCGTTTCGATTATTCTTTTATATTGTTCAATGGTGGAGCGTTCTAATGAATGCTCTTCGGTGTCGCTCACGCCTTTACTTCTGATGTTTAGTATGGCTTGTTCCAGGCAGAGTGGTTCGCGAAGAGGTTGTGTTAGATGTTCTTTGGCCTCAATTAATCTTGGATGAAGTCTTCCTGATTCGAAGTATTGAAGTCTATGAGCCCCGTCTGGGTCAAGTTCCAGGTTTTCTATCCATTTGTCAATCAATGATTTCGCAATGTTGGGTAACCCAGTTTCTTCAAAGCATTTGGAGATGGAAGAAATGTTTGCAGCCTCCACTTCATAAACGATTGGTTCAAGAAACTCATGGAATTTTTTCGCTGTTTCTTGGGAAAAGGCGGGATCCCATTTATGATCAGTCAGGAATTTTTCGATTGTTTCATTATCTAGGTTTTTCTTGAGGTTTTTTTTGCGCGGCTCTAAATATTTTCTTATTTCGTTTTGGTTTATTGATCCTGTTTTTAGATAAGCAATAACAATGCTGACAAATTGGTCCCGACTGAATTTTATTGCATTGATGGTTGTGATCCACTCTGTTTGCTGTGCAGATGGACTGTCGTTTGCGCCGTTTTGGCTATATTTGATCAAGTAGTCTAGCGTCAGTCCGTTTTTTACGCCTCCATAATGTGCTGCTGATAACAGCACCATCGAGGGCATGATGTTGTTGTATATTTTTGGATTAAGCCCTGGATGTTCAGTTAGTACTTTTGAAATTGTTTTCAGAACTCTTTTTATAATCCGAATATTCGTGATTTCGAGATCTATTATCGTTTTTTTGGTTGATTTCAAGTGGCTGGCAGTTTCGCCTGATGAAGCAATTTCAAATGCCTCCTTTGGTGATGGGGTCAATATGATTTCGGTGTCTATAACTTTTTCATGAAGTTTTTGCCAGGTTTCGTTATCTTCAATCTTGTCTGTGTTTAAAAGTAGCAGGAAGCGTGCGCTGTGCTTTTCCGAGTACTCATTTATGAAGCCAAGAAGCTCATTTATATCAAATGATTTGTTCTTGCGTTCGATGTCGTCAATAGCGATGATTCGTGAGCTAAGTAGTTTTGGGAGTCCAAGTAGAGCGATGTCATCTAGCGAGATCCCTAGGAATTTGTTTGCGGCCCCTTTCGCTGCACTCGCACTACCGTTTAAGAAGCCATCTACCAGTTTTTTATCGGTAGCACTAACTGCTTGAATGAGTCGTTTTTTTAGATCTAGAATGGATGTCAGTCCAAATGCAGATACGGTTAGGGTTTTTTTTGTAACCTTACTCGTGTCGAACTGTTGCCATAAATGGGTTTTGCCAGTACCCCAAGCTCCTGTCAGGGCAACTACTTTATTGGTGTTGTCATTTAATGCTAGTTGTAAGGCTTGTCGGCTTTCTTCGAAAGCGCTAGCGGGTTCCATTAGTGTGCTACTCCTTGATATATATGTGTGTGCTGGTTTTTAGCTAAATTGGTTGGGGTTTTAGTGTAAAGGCGTATTGGTCGAAGTTGAGATAAACGCCTGATCAGGCTTAGGTTAATTGAGCTTTTCTTTTTGCTCAACCTGCCTCGAAAACCAAGTGACTATCGAATTGCACGCCGGATGCGATCCCGCCGCAGGCTGCAAACACAACGAATAAACCCCACCCGTCCTCAACGGCTCGCCAAACGGCACCACCAACACCCCACGCTCGATCGACTCTGCCGCCAGCGTCATGTCCGTCACTGCCACGCCCAAACCTCGCGCCGCCGCATCCAATGCCAGCTCATCAAGATTGAATGGAATGTGCCGGTAATCCTCCAGCGGCTTTCCCTCATTCGCCGCCAGCCATTCAATCCACGCCTGACGATCGGCTGAGCGATGCAGTAACGCAAATCGCAGTAACTCGTCGACCGAGCGCGGCGCCCCGGCGACGGTGGGGGAGCACACTGGCACCAGCGCTTCTTCGAACAGCGTCAGGCAATCCGGATCGCTTGATGGCTGCGGCAAATAAAGAATGTAGGCGTCACTGTCATTGCCCGGCTCAACCACTTCAGTGGCGACGGTTTCTATCGCCAGCGACACCTCGGGATGGCGCAGATAGAAGTCGCTGAGTTTCGGCAGCAACCAGCGCACCGCCAGCGACACATGCATTCGGATGCGGAAGGGGCGTTGCTGCGGGGCGAGACGTTCTTCGAGGGTCTTCAATTGTTCAAGGATGCTGCGGGCGCTGGCCAACACCTGTTCGCCTTCTGCGGTCAGGCTCAGGCTGCGGCTGCTGCGGATGAACAGTGCAACATTGAAGTGGCTTTCCAGTTGCTGGACCTGTCGGCTCACCGCGCTTTGCGTCAGGCACAGCGTTTGCGCAGCGCGGGTGAAGCTGCCGCAACGGGCGACTTCAACGAGTGCTTGCAGTGCTTGTAGCGAAGGGACGTGGCGAATTTTATCCATGCGCTTTCTGAATGGCTCGATGATTTTATAGCGTTGGTCAGTCTATTGAAGACCTTATAGATTCTGGTTCTGGCGATGATCTTCTCAAGTCGTGCATGCGATTCACGCATGGTGGCCGTTCAGAAGCAAGCCGCAGAACGACAGTCGAATGAGGTGAGGCATGGAAAACGTATGTGGCTGGATCGCGCAGGCCGGCAGTTCGCCGGAGCGCGGTCGATTGAGCGGGGCGCAAAAAGCCGATTGGCTGGTGATTGGCGCGGGGATCACCGGACTCAGTGCCGCACATGCCCTTGCCGATCTGCACCCGCAGGCGCGCATCGTCGTGGTCGATCGACAGCGTGCCGCGCACGGCGCTTCGGCCCGCAATTCGGGATTCGTCGTGGCCCATGAACACCCGGCGCACAGCGAATTGATCGGCGCGCCGGGTTTTGCCGGGTTTGAAGTCGACACGACGATTTCCCGCGCAGCCAGCGAAGAGGTCCGGCAACGAATCGCCCGCCATGGCATCGACTGCGATTTTCGCGACAGCGGGTATTACTTTGCCGTTAACGACCGCGCCAAGCTCGAGCATGTCGACGCCAAACTGGCCACCCTGCGTGCCCTCGGCGCTCGCGCGGAGTTTGTCCAAGGCACGGCGCTGGCGCAAAAGCTCGGCACAGCTCACTACGCGGCGGCGATCTGGTGTGACAACGGCAACGCCCTGTTGCAACCGGCCAGGTATGTGAAAGGTTTGCTCAATGCCTTGCCGGGCAATATCACGGTTTACGAAAACACTGATATCACCGGATTGGAGCGACTTGCGCAGGGACGACTGCGGGCCAACGCTGCGCAAGGCAGCATCGAAGCCAATCGGATTCTGGTGTGCCTCAACGCTTTTATTCCTCGGGTCGGGATCGCCGACAGCGCGACATTCCCGATGGAGCTCAGCGCCAGCCTCACGCGGCCGCTGACCGATCACGAGTTCAATGCCATCGGCGCGGTAGAACCCTGGGGCGTGCTGTCGACCCGGCCGCTGGGCGCCACGGTACGCCTGACCCCGGATCGCCGCGTGATGATCCGCAACACCGCCGAATACCGCACGCGCGACCTCTCCAACAGTGAACTCACGTTGCGTCGCCAGCACCATGTGCGCGGCTTGCAGCGGCGCTTTCCGTTTCTTGGCGAGCAAGACATTCAGTACACCTGGACCGGCCACTTGAGTGCCAGCCGCAGCGGTCAGGCGTTTTTTCAGCGGGTCGAAGAGGGCGTCTTCGCCGTGGCCGGCTGCAATGGTTCGGGTGTGGCGCGCGGGACGTTATGGGGCCGGCTGCTCGCAGAACTGGCCTCTGGTGTTGACTCGCCACTGCTGCAAGCGGTGATGCAGCGCGCCGATCCCGGCTGGCTGCCACCGCGTCCGTTTTTCGACATCGGTGCCATGCTTCGCATGCGCGTGGAGGCGGTCAGGGCCAGAACAGAAATCTGAAATTCCGCCTATCGCACAACAACAAAAGCACTCTACACAGGTGACAGACCATGCGCATCCACCCACTTTCCCTGGCCGTCGTCGCGGCTGCGTCGACCTCAGCCCTCGCCGACGAAACCGTGAACATCTCCAACTGGAACAGCTACATCGCCCCGGATACCCTGGCGAGTTTCACCCAGACCACCGGCATCAAAACCACCTACGATATTCACGACAGTAACGAAGTGCTGGAATCGAAATTGATGACCGGCAACACCGGTTATGACGTGGTCAGTCCGTCGAACCACTTTCTGTCGCGTCTGATCAAGGCCGGTGCAATCCAGAAACTCGACAGAGCGCAACTGCCGAACTGGAAAAACCTCGACCCGGTCCTGATGCAGAAACTGCAAGTCAACGACCCCGGCAACCAGTACGGCTATCCGTATATGTGGGGTACCGCCGGCATCGGTTACAACGTCGAAAAGATCAAGGCGATTTTCGGCAATACCGATGTCACCCGTTCATGGAAGCTGTTGTTTGATGAAGACAACATCAAGAAACTCAGCCAGTGCGGCGTAGCGTTCATCGATAACCCGACACAGGTGTTGCCGATTACCCTCAACTATTTGGGCCTGCCGCCGCACAGCCACGAGCCTGAAGACTACAAAAAGGCCGAGCAGGCCTTGTTGAAGATTCGCCCGTACATTCAGTACTTCCACGCCTCGAAATACATCAGTGATCTGGCCAACGGCAACGTCTGCGTGGTGATCGGATTCAACGGTGACATCGTTCAGGCTGCGGCCAGCGCCAAGGAAGCCAACAATGGCATCGACATCGCGTATTCGATCCCGGATGAAGGCACGACACTGTGGTTCGACATGCTGGTCATGCCGAACAACGCACCCCATTCAAAGAACGGCTACGCCTACATGAACTACCTGCTTGAGCCGAAAGTGATTGCCAACATCAGCAACAGCATTCATTACGCCAACCCGAATGCTGCCGCCGGTGAATTTCTCAACCCCGACGTGAAGCAGGATTCGGCAATCTACCCGCCGAAAAGCGTGATGGAGAAGTTGTTCACGGTGGAGGAACTACCGGCGAAGATTGCGCGGCTGACGACGCGCTTGTGGACGAAGTTGAAGACCAATACCTGAGTTCTCGATCATGAATATCAGGTCAGGCGTGAACGCCTGGCCTTGATTGCGATTCAAGTATTGGCGTGTTCGGGCGATATGCCTGACACCCTGGTCTCATATTGAAAAACGACATGAAAAAGTTATTCGGCGTTGTTGCTGCTTTAGTGTTGCTGACGGGTTGCGTGACCAAAGATCTCAGCGTTGAAGACCGCCAGCAGATCAAGACCGTGAAAGTGCTGCCGGTGTTTGTAGCCGTCGACAACTTTCAGTACACCAGCATGACGCAGGCCTGGGGAGCCGGCTTGGGCGCAGGAGCCGGCGCAGCGGCGGGCATGGCCTCCGGTGCTTCGACCATTGGCGCCGGTGCGTTGACGGGGGCGGGCTCCGTAGCAGGGACGAAAGCGGCGGACGTGGCCACCGGAGATATCACTCTGGCGATTCGCAACAACATGAAGGCCCATGACATTGACCTGAGCAAGTTGATTCGGCAAAGCTTTGAAAAACGTGTGCAGCAGGAGCATCTGTTTACCGTGGTGGGTGACGATGAGCGAGCCGATGCCGAGGTCGAAATCCTCGTATCGCAATGGGGTCTTTGCCTCAAGAACTACAGCACCGTGTTGTATCCCGTTATCGGCGCCACAGCTCAAATCAAGCGCAACGGCTCCGCGGTGTGGCGCAATTTCGACACCATTTCCGTATCCAACGATGCCAACACCATCGCTTATACCCCGGAGCAGTACGCCACGGATCCCGAGACACTGCGCAAGGCGTTCAGTCATGTGTCTGATCTGGTGGTCGGTAAACTGGTCGAACACTTGAAGCAGTGAAGGGCTGATCACGCCACCTGATTACGGCCCGCTGCTTTGGCCTGATAGAGCTGCTGATCGGCGCGTTTGATCAGCGCGCTGTGGCTGTTATCGGCCGGATCCGCCAGGCCGACGCCGATGCTCACCGTGACTTGCCCGACGGCAGGGAAATCGGCCTCGGCAACTGCCGCGCGGATCTTCTCGGCGACCACTTCCGGGGTGTCGGGTTGGGCGATTTCCGGCAACAGCACGGCGAACTCTTCGCCGCCATAACGGGCGACGAAGTCGGTGGTGCGCAAGCTGCTCTGAATCAACTGGGCCAATTGTTGCAGCACATCATCACCCACCGCGTGACCGTGCGTGTCATTGATGCGCTTGAAGTGGTCGGCATCGATCAGCAGCAGGGAAAACGGGCGTCCAGTGCGGCGGAACAGCAGTGTGTACTCGGTGAGCTTCTCATCGAAACGGCGACGGTTGTATACGCCGGTCAAGGCATCGTGGGTCGCCAGATTCAGCAGTTCGGCGTTGGCCAGTGTCAGGGCTGCGGTGCGTTGTGCCACGGTGGCTTCCAGCGAGGCATTGGCCTCTTGCAGTTCGCGCTCTTTACCGAGCAGCGATTGCGTCATTGCATCAATGGACTGGCCGAGCTGAGCGATTTCCAGTACCGGGTGTTGCAGCGGGAATTGCGCGCCAGGCTCTTTGTTCTGGACCTTTCGGGCCGAACGGGCGAGCTGTTCGATCGGGCGGCTCAGGTACAGCGCCAGGTAATAGGCCACCAGCCCGAACAGCACTGCTGCGGCCACACCCAGGATCAGCAATTTGTACATCAGCAGGCGCGCCGGTTGCAGCGCGGTTTGCAATGGCTGGCGCACGGCAATCGACCACGACAGCGCCGTACTTGATGGCGTCGGTACGGTGACCATACTGGTGAGAAAGCCGTTGCCAGCCGTCCAGCCCTGCAATTTCGAATCAGTCGCCGCCAGTTGCTGGCCCATCAGTGCTTCGGGATAGAGAATCTTGCCATCGTGGTCGATGATCAGCGCCTCGATATCCGGCATTGAGTTCTTATGCGAAAACGCCGCCGACTCGACAATGCGCGTCACCCAACTCCAGTGTGCGTGAGCGCCCAGTACGCCAATCACCTGACCGTCGGCGTTGTGGATCGGCGCGGCGAAATCGATGAAACGCAGCGGTTCACCGTTCGGCAGCCCCGGCAGCATTTTCGCCAGCAGCACCGCTTCGTGAGGGTCGCCGGTGTACTCACTGCGTAAACCGGCCTGGAACCACGGCCGTTGTTGCACCGATAAGCCGACCAGCAAGCCGTTCACTGCTTGATGCACCGTGCCCTCGGCATCGGTGACGCCCATCCACGCATACTCGGTACGCGCCTGAGTGCGCAGTTGCATCGATTTGAGAATGGTCGGGTTGTCCAGATCGCCACGCTCCAGATGCGGTGCGCGGCTGAGCAGATAAACCTCCAACTGGCGTTCGCGTAGTTGTTCTCCCAGCAACGATGCCGCCGAGCGCGCCGTGTTGAGCAGCGCATTGCCGCTGGCCTGCTTCATTTGTTCCGTGGCGATGTGGCCGACATAGAAGCCCACGCTGAGCAGCGTCAGCAGGGACAAACCGGTAAACCAAAGGGTGAGGTGGCTACGCAGACTGGCTTTGAGCATGGGCAGGCGAGGTCTGTTTTGGAGTTGTGGCCGCATGGTATGCGCAATGGGCGGTGGGTGACCAGTCGGGGAATGGATGGTTGCGGGCAGGAAAAAGCCCGGCTGATCAGGCCGGGCTTTTCAGGGGATTGCAGTGAAGCCAGTGACTTATGCGACGCGGCGTTCGATCAGACGATCGGAACCACCTTCAGCAACGCGGCGTTCGATCAGACGATCGGAACCGCCTTCGGCAACGGGGCGTTCGATCAGACGATCGGAACCGCCTTCGGCAACGCGGCGTTCGATCAGACGATCGGAACCACCTTCGGCAACACGGCGCTCGATCAGACGATCAGAACCACCTTCAGCAACACGGCGTTCGATCAGACGATCAGAACCACCTTCAGCAACACGACTTTCAATCAACCTGTCCGAGCCGCCTTCAGCGACTTGGGTGTGTGCCGGGGTGGCGGCAAAAGCGTTAATGGCGAAAACCGAAAAAGCGATGCTGAGAAGGGTCTGGCGTTTCATGATCGTGTGCTCCGGGGTGTTGTTGGTTGGTATGGAGCTGATGTTACGCCGTGGATTTTTTATGAGAACTTCATTGCCGTGATGGTGAACATCGACCGCAATGATGGTTCACCAATCCCCTGTAGGAGCTGCCGCAGGCTGCGATCTTTTGATCTTTCTCAGAGCGACTTCGCCGCCCGAACACACAGTTCACCGGTCGCCCGTGTCAGGGCAAGTTCATGCAACGCATCGTGGGTCAGGCCACTGCGCGCCTTGGCCAGCCACACCGGGCAATTCGCATCATGGCGATACGGCGTGAAGTCAGCGTATTGCTGCAAGAGCCGGGTTTGCAGTTCATCCAGACGCGGGCGGATCTGCTTGCCGAGGTCGGGGCGCGGAGTGTCCGGCGCGGCACCCGCCGCCTGCCATTGCGAAAGCAAACCGTACTGCACCAATTTGTTCGCCTCCATTTGCGCGGCAATCAGTTGCGCCACCTCTTCCGGGTCGAGCTGGCGCTCGGCGGCCAGCGTGCGGGCATTGGCGATAACCTGCGCCTCACGGGGGCTGTCCTGAATCGGCTTGCCGCTGTCCCATTTGGTCAGTGCGACGAGGTCGCCGATGTTCAGGCGTTCGTTGAGTGTTTCCAGCAACGGCTTCAAGGTTTCGCCGGGCGCGGCGGCGTGAGCGCTGCTGGCGAGCAGAGCGAGGAGGGTGCCGGTCAACAGATTGGCAAAGGGCGGCATGAACAGAGCCTCAATGGGAGCAATGGGAGTGGGCAGTTGTTTACCACAGCTCTGAACCGACACCTACAGATCCGTGCCAATTACACAGGCATAGGCACCGGCAATAAACACCGATTTGAAATGTTAATTGCGCCCCGCGTGCAACTCGCCGAAGCTATCCTCCATCAGCCCTCCCGCCGTTCGAGATGGACCTCTATTCAATGCAAGCTGCCGCTCAACGCCCACTCTGGCACACCTACCTGCTGTTCCTCGCGCCGATGGTGCTGTCCAATTTTCTGCAGTCGATGTCGGGCACGGTCAACAGCATCTACATCGGTCAGATGCTCGGCACTCAGGCGCTGGCGGCGGTGTCGGGGATGTTTCCCGTGGTGTTCTTTTTTATCGCCCTGGTGATCGGCCTCGGCGCGGGCGCCGGTGTGTTGATCGGTCAGGCGTGGGGCGCACGTGAGCCGCACATGGTCAAGGCGATTGCCGGGGCGACGCTGTTGCTGGGCGTATTGATCGGTCTGGTGGCTGCGGTGTTGGGCAGCGTGTTCGCGCGGCAGGCGCTGACGGGGCTGGGGACGCCGGCGGATGTGCTCGACGATGCGGTGGCGTATGCCCATGTGATGATGTGGATCTTGCCGTCGCTGCTGGTGTTCGTGTTGTTCACGCAATTGTTGCGCGGGGTCAGCGATACGCTGTCGCCGTTGCTGGCACTGGTTGTGTCGACCTGTGTCGGGCTGGCCCTGACCCCGGCGCTGATTCGCGGCTGGTTCGGCTTGCCACAACTGGGTATCCAGAGTGCGGCGTACGCGGGGCTGGCGGGTAATCTGGCGGCGATGGCGTGGCTGTCCTGGCGGTTGATCAGAAAGGGTCATCCGTTGGCGCCGGACCGAGAGTTCTTCGCCGCGCTGCGCCTCGACGGGGCGATTCTCGGCAAGGTCTTGCGCATCGGCCTGCCGACTGGCGTGCAGATGATTGTGCTGTCGCTGTCGGAGCTGGTGATTCTGGCGCTGGTCAACCAGCACGGCTCGCAAGCGACGGCGGCGTATGGCGCGGTGACGCAGATCGTCAACTATGTGCAGTTCCCGGCGTTGTCGATTGCGATCACTGCGTCGATTCTTGGCGCACAGGCCATTGGCGCCGGGCGGCTGGAACGCATGGGGCCGATTCTGCGCACCGGACTGTTGATCAACGTGTGCCTGACCGGCGGTTTGATTGTGCTCGGTTACCTGTTGTCGCACTGGCTGCTGGGGCTGTTCCTGACCGAGGACTCGACCCGGGCAATGGCTGAGCATCTGCTGCACATCATGTTGTGGAGCCTGTTGGTATTCGGCTTCCAGGCGATCATCGGCGGGATCATGCGCGCCAGCGGTACGGTGTTGGTGCCGGTGATCATTGCGATCATTTGTGTGGTCGGCGTGCAACTGCCGGCGGCGTACTGGCTGGACGGGCAATATGGTTTGCAGGGCGTGTGGATGGCGTTTCCGGTGGCGTATCTGGGCATGCTGGTGTTGCAGACCCTGTATTACAGACTGGTCTGGCAGCATCAGAAGATCGAACGGTTGGTGTAAACGGTAAAGGCCATCGCTCAGCAATCGTGCGATCAGGTTGGCGCTACAGGCCTTTCGCACCGGGAGCAGTGGCGTTTGGAGAATCCTCTGGCATCGTCAATCAAAGCATCGTAGGTTAAGCAGCATAACTATAAGGATGATCGAGGGTGTAAGTGGGAGCTTTTCGACTGTTGTTGGCCGTTCTGGTCGCCGTGTCTCATATGGGCAAAAATCTCGCTGGGCTCAATCCCGGTGTGGTTGCCGTCATATCGTTCCTGATCATCAGCGGTTTCGTGATGACCTCGCTTATCGAACGCAACTACCGCAGCATCGAGAAAGTCGGCCTGTTCTATGTCGACAGAGCATTGCGCCTCTACCCACAGTTTCTGTTCTATTTCGTCGTGTCCTGCCTCGTGATCCATTTCTTGCTGCCCGGTACACCCCAGGCGGCTGAACTGACGGTGAAAACCATAGCCTCGAGCGTGCCCATCCTGCCTTTGGGCTTTTACATGTTTGGCGTCGCCGGAACGCAAATCCTGCCACCTGCCTGGTCGTTGGGGCTGGAGATGTGTTTCTACCTGGTGATTCCGTTCCTGCTCATTTTCAACGCGCGCGGCGCTGCGTTCATCTTGTCGTTCGGTATCTTCCTGCTGGCTTGCCTTGGCTATATCGATACGGATATCTACGGTTATCGATTGCTGCCGGGCGTGCTGTTCATGTTTCTGTGTGGCAGCTATCTGTACAAATCCGACCGCAAAGGGGTGGCGATTGCAGTTGGCACGGCGATCGTGGCGGGGCTGCTGTTTGTGGCGATCATGACGGGATTGATCGAGCGCCAGCCGTTCAACGCCGAGGTTACGCTCGGCATCGCGCTGGGCATTCCTGCCGTGTTGCTACTGAGCCGGTTCAAGTTTCATCCGCTGGATGAGTTCCTCGGCAATATCAGTTACGGCATGTTCCTCAACCACTTTGTGGTGATGTACCTGTTGCGCGGTTTTTGGCCGGTAGCCTATGACGCCCATATCGTTGCTGCGGTGCTGGCGCTGGCTTTTGTGTTCAGTATTGTGTCGTATTACTGCGTCGAGCGACCGGCGCTGAAGTGGCGTCACCGCCTGCGCGCACGTACAGGAAAGGGCGCTGAGCCATCGCGCAGCAGCGAACTGGCCGTTTGAGCCGCGAGCTGGCATAACGGGCGGTTGTTTGCTTAAGTCAATCGAGGCCCTCGACGGCAAGCGATGCCCGGAGAATCCCATGTCGATCCGATTGCTGTTGGCTGCCGCGTTGTGCCTGTGTGTCATGCCGAGCGCGCAGGCTGTCGAATACACCCGGGTCAACACCACCGCGAGCCAGATCAGCTTCAGCTACAACCAGATGGGCTCCAGGATGTATGGCACTTTCAGCCGGTTCGAGGCGACGCTTGACTTCGACACCGACAACCTCGCCACCGCCCATACGACCTTGCACATCGACCTCACCAGCATCGATGCCGGCAGCGAAGACGCCAATTCCGAGCTGGTGAAACCGGCCTGGTTCGACACTGCGAAGTTTCCTCTGGCGGTGTTCGAATCGAGTCGTTTCACTCGGGTGGACGAGAGCCACTTCGTGATATCCGGCCAGCTCACGCTCAAAGGCATTACCCGTGAGGTTCAGGTCCCGGTGGAGTTGAAACCGGGCCAAACGATCGGCATCTTCGACGCCGAGCTGGTACTTCAGCGCGACGAGTTCGGTCTCGGCGCAGGGGAGTGGGCAGACACGGTGGTGTCCAAGGACATTGCCATCAAGTTCAAGGTCGTGGCACCACAGCAGTGATGTCGCCTCACAAGGTATGATGTCGCGGTTTTCCGCCGGAGTTCACCCGTCATGCCCCGCCTCACCCACTACAAATCTCCATGCCCCGAGGGCATCGACAGCCAGATTCTGCAAATGGTCGTCGACTACCTGACCGACATCAGCGCGGTCGGTCTCGGCCCGAGCAACCTGCTGTACAACGTCTATCAGTACGCGGTCGGCTATGAGGTGCATCTGTATCTGGAGGCGTTGAATGGCGAGAAGGGCACCGACGTCGAGTTGCTGGTCGCCACCGACGAGGATGATCCGGAACAAGTGATCGGTTTTCTGTTGTACCTGCCTGTGCAGGGCGATTGGGAAGCATGCAGCGTCGCCTACATGGCCGTGCGCGAAGGGCATCGGCGTCAGGGTGTGGCGCGGGCGATGATCGGCGAAATGCTCGGGCGTTATCCCCACGCGGAACTGGCCTGCACAGTCGGCAAAGTCCCGTATTTCGAGGCGTTGGGCTTTGAGGTGATTGGCCAGCGTGAAACCCAGGTGTTGATGAGCACCCGGCATTACCGCAGCAACGGCCTGCGTGGATTTATCGACACCACGCCGATTTACCGGTCGCTGGAAGTGCAGCAGATCCATACCTATCTGCTGCAAAAAAACGGCAAGCGCGCGATGCTCGACGCTGAGAAACAACGCGACCGCCACCTCGATCAGACCAGCCGCCATGTTGAGGAGTTTGTCCGCCAGCGCCTGACCGTGCACTGACCTCACATCGCTGAAAAAGCCCTTGCTGTGAATTCCGCAGCAAGGGCTTTTTTCTGCCCGTCATTCAGCCAAGTTTGACGTTCATGGTGATCCGCGCCGTGAACACGTGCTTGCCCTCGGTGTCGTGAATATCCACGGTGACGATCTTGTCGCCTTCGCTCTGCCAATCCACGCCCTCACCACTGGCCACCGCCGTCACATCGGTTTTTGCCTTGGCCAGATACTCCACAGTCATGCCTTTGGGGATCCAGCGTGCGCCGGCCGGGATCGATACATCAGTCATCATCCCGGCGGCGAGTTCTGCGGCGTTGCACATGGCAATCGCATGCACGCTGCCCAAGTGGTTAGTGATCTCACGGCGGAACGGCACTTGCACCGTCGCCGCATTCGCGCGCAACTCGGTCACCAGCGGGTTGACGGTGCTGAAGTACGGTGCGACCTGGCAGGCCATCTGGCTGAATGCTTGCGGACCTGCGCTGTTGAACATGCTGAGAAACTGACTCATGGAAAGCCTCGCGGAAAGTGATTTTGCAGAATGATGTTCCGTTACAGAATAATATTCTGTAACGGAACGGTATTCTGTCTGCGGGAAATCTGTCAACCTGTGCGTGTTTTTCATGGGCACGACGTGTGTCTTTCAATCCCGATTTTCAGGCAGTGAGCCGCATGGACACCGCAGATCTACTTGAACGCAGCTACCCCGGCCGCCGCGCCGAACTCAAGCGCGACATCTTTCGCAAGGCGCTAAGCCTGTTCAACGAGCAGGGGATCGAGGCCACCACCATCGACATGATCCGCGCCGAGTGCGATACCAGTGTCGGCGCGATCTATCACCACTTCGGCAACAAGGAGGGCTTGGTCGCCGCGTTGTTTTTCACCGCGCTGGAGGATCAGGCGAGGTTGCGCGATACCTATCTGGAGACGGCGCAAACCACCGAAGAAGGTGTGCAGGCGCTGGTGTTCAGCTACGTCGATTGGGTCGAACGTCAACCGGAGTGGGCGCGCTTCCAGTACCACGCGCGGTTTGCCGTGACCAAAGGGCCATTCAAGGACGAACTGGCCGAGCGCAACAAGACCCGCAATCTGCGTCTGCGCGACTGGCTGGCCGAATCGGGGCGCGCTGCTGAACTCAAAGCGCTACCCGCCGAACTTTTGCCGTCGTTGATCATTGGTCAGGCCGACAGTTATTGCCGCGCCTGGTTGGCCGGGAGGGTGAAGGGTGGACCGGCGGAATATCGCGCGTTGCTGGCGCAAGCGGCCTGGCGCTCGATCCGCGCCGATGCGCTGTTGGACTGCTGATTTGCGCAGGCAAAAAAAGAGCCTCAAAGCTCTTTGATGGGGAGGAAGTGGAGCCCGTGAGGCTCAAGGTGCGCATGAAGCAAGACACGGGCTTGATTGGGGTTCAGAGCACCCGTGCCTACGCAGTGCTCGAAGAGCAGAGTCACTGTGTGATTCCATCCTAGGAGTGTGCAAGTGGCGGCTCAAGTACCGCCAGTCGCATGGGCGGCGGCGCGTTCGACCATGGCCAGAATGGTCGCGAACAACTCATCGCTGGCCTCTTGCGCGCTGATTTCACCGTTGGCGGCCGCGTGCGACAGCGCTTCGGCGGCGCCGAGCATGGCGCGCAATCCGGCCTGTGTGATCTGCCCGCCGCTGGCGTGCGGTGTCAGATCACGGCGGCATTTTTCGAGGAAGATCGCCTCGTACTCGCGCTTTATCTTCTCCAGTTCCGGGGAGCTCGCCAGCGCGGCGATGATCCCCGGAATTTCGTTGCCCTGCAGCATCACGCACTCAACGTACGCCTTGGCAATCACCGAGGCGATGCCGGTCAGTGTCGGTTCGCTTTGGGCGATGGCGGCGTCCATCAGCACCGTCTGTCGTGTGTCGAAATCCCGATAGAGCGCCGCGAGCAATCCGGAGCGCGTGACGAAATGGTCGTACACCACCGGCTTGGTCACCCCGGCTTTTTCCGCCAGATAGCCAAGTGTCAGGGCGTCGGTGCCTTCGGCGCGGATGATTTGCCAGGCGACATCGAGCAATTGGCGCAAGCGGTCCTCGCGCGCCAAGCGACGGCGTGGTTGCGCAGGGGCGTTTTGTTGTGAAGTTTTACCGGTTGACATGCTTATCTACCAAACGTAGCTTACTATTCGTAACTTACTCTGAGTATATAAGCCTTGGTGAGCAATCACCAACCGGAGAATTGCCATGCACGCCTTGATCGTCGTCGCGCATCACGACCCGCACTCGCTGACCCACAGCGTAGCCACACAAATTGCCGCAAGCCTTGTTCAGACCAACCCGGCCAACACCTTTGAAATCGCCGATCTCTACGCCGAAGGCTTCGAACCACGTTTCGGCGCTGCGGATTTCGCCGTGCATCACCGGGAGTCCGTGCCGCCTGCGGATGTGCTGGCCGAGCAGGCACGCATCGATCGCGCCGATACCTTGGTGCTGGTCTACCCGGTGTACTGGTGGTCGATGCCGGCGCTGCTCAAGGGCTGGATCGATCGGGTCTTCAGCAATGGCTGGGCCTTCGATTTCACGGGGGAGCTAAAGCATGTGAAGAAGCTCCAGCGCCTGCGTGTGCATCTGGTTGGCCTCGCTGGCGCGGATGCGCGGACCTATGAGCGCCATGGTTATGCCGCGGCGATGAAAGCACAGATCGAACACGGGATTTTCGATTACTGCGGCGCGACGGTGTTGAGTTCGACGTTGCTGCCGGAATCGGAGTTGCGCGATCCGTCGGAGCAATTGGCGGTTGCAAGGGAACTCGGTAGCCAAATGCTCACATAACCCCTGTAGGAGCTGCCGAAGGCTGCGATCTTTTGATCTTGTCTTTTAAAAGCAAAATCAAAAG